>JAEEHY010000236.1 GCA_016281085.1 Lachnospiraceae bacterium | reverse complement strand
GGAGACACAGAACCGTCCCCTGTCTCCCCTTTTATTCTCCATTCGCATGATCGTGATCCATCATCCAAGACATCCCCGTATGGAATCAAGCAGCTTCTCCTTTGACGGCGGCTTGAGTATATATGCCGCAGGTCTCAAGGAAAGAACCGCCGATATGTTATCCCTGTCACTCACTCCCGTAAGAAAGATGACCGGTATATCCTTAAGGTCATTATCCGCCCGTATCTTCTCCAGCGTCTGTCTGCCGTCGCAAACAGGCATCTCATAATCAAGAATGATAAGATCCGGTCTCCTTTTACCCATACTGGCCAGAGCTTTCACGCCCGACGGCGCCAGCTGAACATCATAGTACGGTTCGAGCATGACCTTTATGGCTCTGAGCATCTGACCGTTATCATCTACGGCAAGGATCGTTTTTCTCTCATTCTCTTCCTTTTGAACACTGACTGCAGCATCCTTAAGATCCAGCCTTCTGCAGATACATGCATAGATCGCTGAATGGCTCACCGGTCTGGTTATATTCTGAAACTGATCCGTTTCATAATATTTAAGAAACCTGTTGCTCTCCTCCTCGGTACCCACCGTGATGACGGGTATCTGCGAATAGCTGTCCCTTATCTTCGCAAATACGGACTGCTGTCCTGCATACGTTAACCCCACAAGGCTGATGATGATAAGATCAGGAGATGTCATCCTTATAAGCCCCGGGAGTGTCTGTACATTGTCAGTACCTATCTGAACCCCGAAGTATTCACTGAGAAACCGGTTAAGATCTTCAAGTATCTCATTCATTTTTCCAATAAGCAATACCTTTTTCATCACAATCCTCCCATTTCACTCTTAATATCTTCAATGCAGGCACTGCAGCCCTCATCATCAACATCAGACACAAGAGCCTTAAGTCTTAAGACACCGCTCCTTATCGCCTCCGGAAGAGGCATGGCCTCAAGTGTTGCCATTGCCTCATCCGCTCTGTCCAGATCAAAGCTCTGCATTGCCAGATCAATGATCTCAAGACAGCCGTATGCCAATTCAACATCGAAATCATCCGTACTGCATTCGTCCCGTACCCCATCATCCATGATACCACCAAGGAGCTGCTTATAGCCTCTCCATTCTTTTATGAAGATATAATTCATTGATGCTATCGTTTCAAAGTCATCGTTTGAAGCTGCATTCTCAAGGATTTTTGCCATCCCTGCCAGCGGTACGATCCCGATTATCTGGGCACTGCTCTTCATACCGTGAACCTGTATCCTGTATGCCTCCATGGCATCCTTATCCGGCAGCCCGGCATATATTCCCTCGAGCCTGTCGGCATGCAGCTCTATACAGTCAAAGAAATCCGAAAGTACACTCCTCATAAGTGCCGTATCCGGCAAATGGAGTATGGCATAATCCCAGTCAAGTCCGTCTATCTTAGGATATTCACCTGCTGTCACTGATAATCCCTTCTGCTCATCGCTCTCCTGCCGCCTTTCAAGCTTTTCATCAGGCAGATAATCCGCTATCATCTTCTCAAGCTCCTGCCCGTTTATGGGCTTGGAGAGATAATCCCAAAAGCCATAACCAACATATTCCTCTTTCGCTCCTGCCGCCACATTTGCCGTCAGGGCAATTACAGGCGTATCAGAGTTAAGATTTCCCTCAAGCTCAGCCATTCGCTTCCTTGTCTCTACCCCATCCATTCCGGGCATCCTGTGATCCAAAAAGATGATATCATATTTCTCACGGGTAAGCTTATCAAGACACTCCTCACCGCTTCCCGCGGTATCTACATTGATACGTGTTTCCTTCAGGAGACCCGCAAAAACAGTCAGGTTCATCTGAATATCATCAACAGCCAGAATCTTCGCATCCGGAGCCGTAAATGATGCACTGTATACGGGATTATTCTTAATACTCTCCTTCCACGCTTTTTCATAATCACCAAGCGGTTCCCATGATACCACCTTCTGAACGATCTCAAACGAGAAATCCGATCCCTTGCCGTATTCACTTGCAACCTTAAGCTCGCTTCCCATCATGGCAAGAAGCCTTGTGGTAATACTCATACCCAGACCGGTACCCTCAATGTTTCTGTTACGTCCTTCATCGATCCTCTCAAATGCACCAAACAGCTTACCGATGTCCTCTTTCTTTATCCCCGTCCCTGTATCCTTTACGCTTACTCTGAGCTTTATATGCTCATCATCCGCCCTTTCCCACGACAGAGCAAGAGTCACACTTCCTTTTTCTGTATACTTTACTGCGTTGGTAAGTATATTTGTGAAAACCTGCTTTATCCTTATCTCGTCTCCGTACATGCGTGACGGCACATCAGTGGAAATATCGGTTATCAGATCAAGTCCCTTCTTCTTTGCTCTTATGGAGATCATTGTCACAAGATCATGAAGCGTAGAGGCAAGATCATATTCATTCGGCAATATCTCCATCTTGCCTGCCTCTATTTTTGAAAAATCGAGCACATCGTTAATGATCCCGAGCAGGGTGGTTCCCGCTACCTTTATATTCTCCGCGTATTCTCTGGTGGAATCTTCGTGACTTTCCCTGAGGATCATCTCATCCATCCCCAGAACAGCATTTATCGGAGTTCTGATCTCATGGGACATGGATGAAAGGAATACGCTCTTACTCTTACTCTCCGCTTCGGAAACAGCCAGACGACTCTGTACCTTCCTTATATCATCCACCTGCTGAAAAACAACAAACATAAGAAGGCACAGCAAGCCGATGAGCATTGGCAGTTCGCTGCTTTTCAATTCAAAGAATATAAGCATGATGATCTCAATGATCGACATTATAAGGAAAGCCGCAAAACCAAGGGCAGTATAAAAGTACTCCTTTATATGCCCATTCCTTATATCAAGTATCAGCGTGGCAAAAACACCGACAACAGACATTGCAAGAACCGAATCAATATAGACCAGTGAGGTCTGGAATGACTGTACTCCCGTAAAATGCAGTATCGTCCATAAGACAAAGCTTACAAATGAAATGTAGAAAAGTATGGTAAAGCAGTTGTCGTATCTCCCCTTCTGAATGGAATTAATGTATATCAGCAGCGCAAAAGGCATAGTCATGCATAGCATAAATCCCATGATACCGTCAGCATAGTATATCCCTGTAACAAACGGAGTAAGCTGCGATACGCTGATCAGCCAAAGCGCGACATCCATGATACCCAGCGCCGCATACAGAACATCCATTGGCTGCCTGTACCATATCCGCATTACGAGCACTATGATGCAGACCATTGAGGCTGCAACGAGCAGCACAATCGACATTACAAAGGCGGAACCGTATTTGTCATAAAGATATGGTCTAAGACCATCGCTCGATATGACAAAGGTCTCGGGAACAACCGTCGGATGCCAGTCAGTGCTGTATCTTTTTATCACAAGTGAAGCTCCGGAGTCAGACTCATCAAGGTTCACCATAATGTAGAAATCCTTAAGTGAGCCCCCGGGGATCGCAACATCCCTCGATCTCTTGAAATCCTTTCTGAGAACTCCGTTGATATAGACTTCCACATCACTTCTGTTCAAAAAACACAGCAGGCATCCACCAGGAAGATCATCAGGCAGCACAGCGCTTATAGTGAAATCCTCATGCATAGCCCTCTCATCATTATAAACCCTGTATGCTTCAATGCTGTTCCCATCCTGATCCGTAACCGTCCATTGTTCAATATACTTCAAATAATGATCGCCGTCTGTCGCACCGTCCCTCAAGGCGCCCAGAAGACTGTTCCACACAAAAGCACAGCATATGATAACAGAAAAGAGCAGCAGCTTTATCACTATTTCTTTTTTCAAGGCTTTATTTATACTCATCATAGCTTCTCCACGCCTGATCATAGCAGGAAACAGACAGCAGGCGACACAGCTTTTATTCTTTGACGTTTGCTATGCCGGTCTTATGCAACGAAAAAACAGCCTCAAACATTATATCATGCCTTAAGACAGGGGGACGGTTCTTTTGTCTTTTTTTAACCAAGACAAAAGAACCGTCCCCCTGTCTTGCAGATCGTCAATGATCTGTTCTCTGGATGCTTTGAGGTTATGTGCGATAATCTTCTTTTCATACATTTCGTCGTACTTGGATTAGATTTTAAAAAGACATGATCCTACAGAATCACACCTTTCTTAACAATCACCTGTTTATACGTACAGCATATTCATAAAGTCTTTTAAGCATATTATCCTCCTTAAGTTGATTATAGTCTAGGGGGATTGAAAATGTTTTCTAAATTTGATTGTTATCTATGTATTTCTCATATGTAAGTAATGCGGTAGCGACCCACACAGCTTCTGTTACTTCAAGTTCTTTTATAGCCATCTATTACAACTCCTAAAAATTGTTCCATCTTATAATTCTTTAATTATCTCCATAAATCTTTCATATGAATATGCGCCTGTATAACCGGGATCCTTACTCTGAAACACCATGTAATACTTGTAAAGTCTACCAGCTTGGCTTGCCCACTCTGCTCCGGTCTCTGCCTTTGCTTTTGATTCGGAATTATCCAAATGATCACCCTTGGTTTCGATCATTAGAATCTTTCCATCATTAAGTTTCACCATCAGATCAGGATATGCAGTAACTGCTCCGTTAATTGCAAATCCACGTCTCGAAATATTCCTGTGCCACCACCTGACATTGTCAAGGCTGGCAATTTCATATACAACCTTTTTCTCATAATCATTAAGATCACCGTCCTCTTCTTCATACAAGGATTTTGGAATTGAGCTGATTGTCTTAGTCGGTGAAATACTCTCATTAAGATGATACATCGGATGACACTGTACATAATCCTGTTCCAGCCACTTCTTGAACATCTTCGTCTCGTGTTCTGCTAATAATCCATCAACCTTCTTCTTAATCTTGGCAACGTACAGTTCTGTATTTTGCTCAAGATCGGTCAACTGCGTCTCTGTCATCTGATTCATTATTCTTTTTACATAATCGTTTATTTCGGCATCACTAACTGAATTATTCTTTGATAGTCTTTTACAGATACGATCCCTGCAAAGATTCCTTTTGCTTTCCGTAGGGCGTGAATCAAACCATTCCTTAACTGATTCCTTCTCAAAACCTTTTAGTTTCCATGCCTTTGGTGTTTCGTCCTTATCTCCTACATCTACTTTTGCAATTTCCGCTTCTATGGAATCAAAATCAATCTCAGTATTTTTATCACGAAGGGTAAATCCCTTTCTGAGGCTTTCCCTATCAAGAAGTTCAAATTCATGCTCTGAAAACAGACTTGCATCTCCCTCTACGACAAACTGCGGCAGTTCAAGTTCTTTTATGTCTTCTTCAAATTCTTTTCTCACATGATATTTCTTCATCTTCTCCACCACTTCATCCGGGATATCATCGAACTGTTCATTTTCTACTTGGTTTATGTTCTCCCAATATACTGTATTTTCTTGCAATGCTGTTTCGATCATGTCATCTACAGCATCCTTTGCCTGTCCTGATATTTCGCCCGTCTTATTGTTTGAATCCAATACATTCGACAGCTGCTCCTTCAGCTCCGAGATATTTACCTCTATAGAATCATCAGCAACCGACTCGTTCTCTTCCTTAAGCCCTATCTCCTCCATCGTCATCTGGACTTCTTTGGGTTCTTCTTCCTCAACAATCACATAGCTTTCAACATCCCTTACCATATAATCTTTCTTAGAAAAGCCTGCATTGTTTAAGCCCTTTACAACCTTATCCAATGTACCGTAAAAATCAGCTGACGAGGTAATCGCATATGACAGATTCAGTTCCTCTGCTTTATTCTTCTTAGTATGAGGCAGTCGCAGTACGCGCCCAAGTATCTGTTCAACATCAACCGTTGAGCTCCTGTTTGCTACCGTTGCAAGAATATATGCAAACGGACAGTCCCAGCCCTCCTTAAGAGCATTTACTGTTATGATATATCTAATCTTGCACTCTTTTGCTAAGAGGTTTTCCGTCTTTATCTCATCCTTGTTGCCCGTCTTGATTGCAATCTCTTCTTCCGGAATACCGATCTCAATCAATGTTGATTTTATCTTTTCATATGTCGTGCTATCATCTGATGTACGTGGCTGAGCTTGCAATAACACGATAGGTCTTATATACCTACCTGTTTCCTGCTCATTCTTTATTGCCTTCAATTCAAGTCTCTTACGCAGGCTTATGGCACTTAAATACACATCCTCCTGGCTTTTCATGTTATAGACAATAACCGGCAGCTTTACCATATCTTCCTTCTTAAGCTGCCTCGCATCAACATATGAAATTATATTACTGCCTTCTTTAGGGGTAGCAGTAAGGTCAAGCACAAAGCATGGATTGAAATTCTCAAGCATTTCTATACTGAGCTTAGATGTGGCATGATGGCTCTCATCTACTATCGTGACCGGATTAAGTTGCCTAATAATTTGTATGAGTGCTGTATCATCCACATCATCGAGCAACATATCTCTATCACCAAGGTAATCATTAAAAGAAGTCAGGTTTCCGTTCTGTTGGTATGCCTTCCTACCATCCTTTTTATTTGTCCTAAACGAATCATATGTAAGTATGAAAATAGACAGGTTTTCATCTACAGATACGGGATTGAAGTTCTGTCCGTTAAGGAGTTGATCCTTCGTATATACTTCAACTTTACCAGCAAAATCAACATCTATCCTCTGCCGGTAAGGATGTGCTGTGTTTGTCAGATTTGATACCGTCTGCCTAAGGATCGCATCCGAAGGTACAAGCCATACAACCGCTTTGGGATGTATATGTGGCATAGACTCAAATATTGGCTTGATTGAATTGGCTGCAAGAAAAGTCTTTCCTCCACCTGTCGGAACTTTAAGACACACATGGGGAACACCCTTTAAAACATTATTATATGCCGGCATTCCTGTTGGACCGATAGATACGCCCTTTTCTTCCCACAGGGCATTATAAGCCTGCCTTATACTCTGCTTTTCAGATAAGAGCGTGAGAAACCGGCCTAAGTCCTTTATCACTGATCTCTGATAATTCTTCAATTCCATATGGCTATAACCTCGCTATATCCCTCGGTATCTTCTTGAATGTGATGTTATATCTGCGCATTTTATCATCAGACAGGTTACATGTATCTGCATATATAACATAAGCATCCGCCTTCGTCTTTATCGTTTTAAGAAAATCATTATCAAGTACAGTCAGTTTCCCCTTCTCATAATTGAAATAGTATGCTGTTTCATTATGCAATCCCAAATAATATATATTATCTTCTTGTACAGGTTTCTTATACGCATTTCTTGTCTCCATGTACCAGATATATTCCCGCAAAGTCTCAGTATTAACCTCGGGGTTAAGTTGTTCATTATCTATAATAAGTTGTTCTCCCAGTTCATAGTAGCTAAATCCTCCACCCGTACCTTCAAACATTTTATTACTATCACCATAACCGTCTATTACACGCCGTACACGTTCCGCTGTAATGGAATCTGCATAGTCTTCCATTTCTACAAGTATGAATTTGCGTTTTCCACCATCTGCCTTATTTGCGTTCAACACAGCATGAGCTGTTGTGCCAGATCCTGCAAATGAATCGAGGACAATACTATTCTTATCAGTCGCAATATGTAACAAATACTCGATTAATCTTACTGGTTTAGGATAATCAAAAACAGCCTTCCCCAAAATTGATGCTAGTACATTATTTCCTTCTTGAGTATGTCCAACAGTTTTATGGTCTAACCACGTCCAAGGTACCATGCCAGGCATTTCACTTAGAAATCTCTTGACTGCGGGCACTCCATTACCATCAGAACCATATATCATTTTATTCTCTTTAACAAACTGGTCAAAACCCTCTTTTGTTACTCTCCAACAACGTCCTTTAGGTGGTAAAACCACGCGACCGGAAGGTAATGTTATTTCATACATCTGATTCGGCCGATAACCTGGGGCTGTAAAATCGTTTGCTTTCCATGGTCCACGTAAATCATTGTCTGGATTTGTAAACTGTTTCGTTTGTTCTTCGCCCAGTGGTAATAGATTCCTTTCTTCCTTAAACTTGTCCATGCAGGATACATAGCATAAAATATATTCCTGAGCTGTACTTATAGCAGTTCTAACGTCGGGAGAATATCTCTTCTGCCATACGAATGTTGCCACATATTTTGTATGTCCAAAAATCTCATCGCAAATCTGCTTCAAATTAGAATATTCGTTATCGTCTATCGAAATGAATATTACTCCCTCTTCTTGATGCAGAAGTTTTTGCAAGACGCGAAGCCTTGGATACATCATGCAAAGCCACTTATCATGCCTAGAAAGATCATCGCCCTCTTTTCCAACTACCTCGCCAAGCCATTTCTTTATCTTGGGATCATTCACATTATCATTATATACCCAACCTTCATTGCCAGTATTATAAGGTGGATCAATATAGATACATCTAATCTGACCCTCATATTTAGGCAGCAACGATTTAAGCGCTTCAAGATTATCCCCATGGATAATCATATTATCTGCATCTTTATCACCATAACTGTATTTTTTATCCAAAACACGATATGGTACCTCATTATGATGGTTCAATACCTTTTCTTTTCCAATCCAATTCAGTGACGGCATGTATCCATCTCCCTCAAAACAACGAATATCTCTTTCGTTTATCTATTATAGACCTTGCAGAATTATTATAAATTGTACCACAAATAGCACCAAATTACTCTATAGAATTAACCTTAGCGACCCAAATTAAGAAGGAAGCGCTTATTTTGATCGCTTCCTCGTATAATATAATTTAAATATCACATAGCAAATCCTGTAAGTCTGTTAAAACAATTCTAAATTCAGTTGTAAATGAATTCTCAAATTCACCCCTTTGCATAATACCCTGCAGTTTATATCCGCTATCCAATCCCACCCCCGCAAGATCCTGCTTAAATCCCATAATATGATCTTCTCCCTCGCCATGATCATCCCACAGTCTAATTTGCATTTTTGATGTCCAATGATAGATTGTTTCATATAGCGGATTTTCAAACGCAATAGCATTTTTGTTTCCTGGAATCGATTCACCTTGCCTAAGTGCCAGCATACTCCTTATATCCTCTGCCAAACAGCTCCAATCAGGCGGCATATAATCGAACGGTGGTTTTTCATCATACTGTTCATACTCTCTCTTCCATTCAGGTTCTTCAACATATATGTAATATGCCACTAAAAGTAGCATAATCCTGTTAAGCATTGTATTTATACTTGATTTATATGGTGATTCAAAATTCAAATATTTAATGATTCTTTCAACTGTGGCCTTCACATCATCAATTGTTTTCAAATCCATAAGTTCATTGTAGTTCATACTTGTTTTTACCTCTCGTTCCCATTCAATTCCCAATTCTTTTGATAGAATTAATTTGTCTTCATATCTCGGGGTAGATTTCCCGGTTTCCCAGTTACTAACAGTCTGTTTTGTATATCCGATTTTATCAGCAAGTTGCTCTTGGGTAAGATCTTTATCCTGTCTCGCTTTTCTTATTCTTTTCCCTATTTCATATCTGTCTTCCATATCATGTCCCTCCTTGATGATAATTATATGAGAGCATACCGCAAATGTCTGTCAAAGATTCCTTGACAAAGTAAAAGAATGCGTAAGGCTTATCTATACTTCATATTCTGAACACGCTTTTCTATCAGCATAATTCATTTTTCTCTTAACTTTACAGAATTTGCCGCAATACGAAGACGATTCTGATTCAGGGCAGCATAATGTTTCTTTGTCGTATTCACATCCTTATGCCCCAATACAGTCGCAACAAGGTAAACATCGCCAGTTTCATTATATAAACTTGTTCCAAATGTACTTCGAAGCTTATGAGGCGTAATCCTTTTTATTGTTGTTACTGTCTGTGCATATTTAGATACAAGCTTTTCTACAGAACGCACGGACATCCGCTTTTTCTGGAGTGAAAGAAACAAAGCATTTTCATGGCCAGAGATAGCTACCATATGTGAGCGTTCTTCATAGAATTTTCGTAGTACTCTTTCTACCTCCTCACCGAAATATACAATCTGCTCATATCCACCTTTACGCTTTATAAGCAGTCCGTTGTTGTTAAAGTCGACATCCCTTATATCAAGACCCACACACTCTGACACACGAATCCCTGTCCCTAAAAGAAGCGTCAAAATTGCTAAATCACGCACCTTGGTCTTATCATGGTATGACAGCTGTTTTTCTGTAAGTTTTTTGCCCGTCTCTACATTATCAAGTAGAATAGCGACTTCATTCACATCTAGGCGTATTATTTCTTTTTCATGGATTCTAGGCATTGGAACAAGTGAAGCCGGATTCTTCTGTATCCTTTCAGTACGATAAAAATAGTTATACATACTTTTTAACGATGAAAGCTTGCGTTGTTTTCCGCATTCATCATTCGTATAATCTACGCCATTTTTGACATAACAGGAAAGATAATCCATATATTCTGAAATATCGATAGGTTTTATCATATCCAGAATTTCAATATTCAGTTCGGTTATAGGAATATTATGGCAGAACTTATTATTATCATGCAGATATTCAAAGAAAAGTCTCAAGTCATATGCATACGCAAGACGTGTGTGCGTTGTCGTGGTATCTCTAACCCCCAAAAAGAACTCGTGGCAAAAGTATGGAAGTGTAGCAATAATCTTTCTGAGCTTTAGCATATTATCTATATCGCTTTGCTCATGATAATTACGGTATTTTTTTGATTTTATCATGTAAACCTCCTAGTCAATTAAGACATGGAGATTTTATCTTTCCTCTCATTAAGCTTATTGTTTAAAACGGTAATCGTCCTTTTTCCGACTGCTATAAAAAGTACCCCTAATATACCTACCACCAAACAAGCGATAACGAGAATCAGGCTTTTCTCGAATATTGCCCACATTGCTAACGCAGCAGAAATAAGTGAAACTCCAAATGCAGATGTTGCCACGTCCATGGTAGTTATGCTTCTTCCCTCAAGATCAATCGTTATCTTGTTGATTTCCTTAATCCATTGGTCGAATTCGGCCTTTTCTTTCGGATCAATATTGTCAAGATCTCTTCCATAGAAGAGTTCCTGCAAACTAATACCAAGACATTCTGCAAGATTCAGGGCATTATCCGGCTTTATGGAACCTTTTCCACTTTCCCAAGTTCCTATAGTTCTTGGACTTACACCGACTTTTTCGGCCAGCTCCTCTTGGCTCCATCCTTTAAGCTTTCTTTTGTCTTTTATGTAGTTCCCGGTTTTCTCCATGTCCATTATTCTTTTCCTCGACTCTAACAAACAGGCTCATAGTTTACCATGAAGTAGACTTCTGATTCTCTTCCGAATATGCTTTTTCTTGAATATTATTACTTGTATATTTGATTTTACCATAACACATGCACAATGTACTAAGGGATATTTTATGTAAAAAAAGGCTGCCTCCACCACCCTTTAGGATGGCTTTGGCAGCCTTGATCATGCAAGCACAGGTTCCTGTCTTGCTTTTACATTATTATGTTTTCCGGAATGCTCCGTCTTCCTCGCTTCGCCAGCGGCCAGGCGGTCCTTGATACTGGTCTTCTCCAGGAGCTTTTCTTCAATACCGGTTATGATAAAGGAGGCGGTCTTACGGATCGTTTCCATGGAAGATTTAAGTTCCTTCAGATCCTTATCTGCAGCCCAGGTCGCTATATATGAAAAGCTGTAATCTCCGACCTTATCATCGAGATTGAAATAACTCATCACTGTATAAGCCGTCGATTCCGCCTCGGTCTCAATGGTGCTCTTGGTTTTCTTATCCGCATCTTCGATACCTTCTATCCTGGAACCTTCCTTATCATGCAGCAGTGAATGGACCGTCTCATGGATCAGTGTTTTCAGAGTCTGGGACTCACTCATCCCTGCCTTTACCACTATCTTCTTATCCTGCAGGGAGTAATAACCCTTGGCGCTTCCCTCGATATCCTCATATGACACCGGTACAGGCGAAACGCTCTCGATGGCCTTAATAAGCCGGTTGTATCCATTGACCTTATTGGTCAATTCGTTAACTCCCAAGCTAGGAAGCTCTTCTCCCTCTGTCTGAGCCACATCATAAACATACGCAACCTTATACAAGGGGATAGTCACCTGTACGGTTTCCATTTTCGGGTTCCCGTGCTCATCCAATACACGTTTATTCGTGACCGGATCCAGCATCTCAACCTCCGTTTCCTTCTTTACGGGAGCAGGGGCGAGGATCTTGATACCCTTCTCGCCCCTCTTTACATTCCTGTGGAAGTTATTCTTCCAGGCATTGAACCCGGCGACCAGTGAAGCATCCGGTCTTTGCAGCGCTATGAGCAAAGTATTGTTGAAGCTGTAGTTATGGAACTTCGACATGGTCTTAAGATATTTCTTATAGTTTTCGCTGTCGAATATCTTCCCGACCTGCTCATCCAGCTCCTTCGTGATCTTCTCGATCTCCTGCCGCTTCTCCTCATTGCTGCGCTTTTTGAATGTCCTTCCCATAGCTGACACCTCATACGGCAAGAGCTTCCTTTGCCTTCGGTGCCTTCACCTTATCAGCCTTCTCAGCAAGTCTCGCATTCTTCTTGGCTTCGCCCGTCTTAAGACGGTCCTTGATTGACGTATGCTCTTTCTTCTCGTTCTTCGGGGAAGAGACCTTGGCTTCTTTATCCTCAATCTTAGGCTCCTCCCCTAAGTCAAAAGGGTTTACGGCATCCCTCTCAAGCTCGGCAAAATCATAATCACGACCCTGCTTTTCAGCCGTCTTGCCGAAATACTCATCCAGGACAGCCTGCTTTATCTGGGCTGCAGCTTCCTTGCTCACAGGGAAAGCCACATCCTTATAGACATCCTTGCCGTTCTCATCCACCTGATTGGTCTTATAGGAAGGCATCTTGATATAGATATTCCCTTCCTTGCTCTTCCTTATGGAGATACTGCCGACCTTGACCATATTGCCGAAATTGACTGTTGCCAGTCCCATGAGGGGCTCCCTGCCCTCAAGCTTTGTTACCTTTGCACTTATATCCATATTTGTTCCTCACTTTCATAAATATCTTTGCGGCGCTCAGAATGATGATCATGATCATTCAAGCACCGCCTGCTTTGTCTTAGTCTTTGCGGGCTTAGGCTCCAGTGCCTTGGCGGCTGACTTTGCCTTGCCCTCTTCGAGTCTGTCCTTGATGCTCTTGGGTTTTTCCTTATCCTGCTTCTTACCGGGCTCCTCTAACTTAAGAGGCTCCTTCGTATCAGCGATCATGAGCTGTTTCTCTTCCCTGGAGTACAGGTACACGTTATAGGAAAGCCTGTCCTGTGCATCAAGCTGGGTGTCGTTGACATCCCTTACCATCTCCTTGATCTCCTGCGGGCCCATATTCCCTGCAACGGGAACAAGGATAAGCTCATGGATTGATGAGGGGATGATATATATATCAGTTCCCTTCTCCTCCGCAAACTCCTGAAGCTTATCGGTAAAGATTATACCTGCAGCCCCGTTCATCTTGGACTCATTGCTCATGACATACATCTCAGGTTCTCCCATTGGGATATCACCCGGAAGTTCCAGATCCATATGCATGAGCTCCTTAAGCACCTCAAACATGCTTGTTATGTGTGGCGGCTGCTTCTCCTCCATGTTCTTTGTCGCACAGGAAAGAAG
The DNA here is from genome assembly GCA_016281085.1 of Lachnospiraceae bacterium. Lineage (GTDB taxonomy): Bacteria > Bacillota > Clostridia > Lachnospirales > Lachnospiraceae > UBA2868. The sequence continues at coordinate 2,363 of JAEEHY010000236.1, read as the reverse complement.
ATCGGCAGGCTTTACATCCCACATCTTCATCTGCTCGTTCTTTACCGTTGCCGTCATGGAACCGTATGAATCCATGTTCATCTGCACCTGAAAGATCGCTGCCAGGTCACCATACTTATAATGCGGTGTGCTCTGGAGGAAATCCCTGTTCATGTCGTAGTTGATGACCTTTATCGACAGGCGTTCAGCCACCTTATCAAAATCAGTCATGAAATCAACCGCGATACCCTTTGGCTCCTTATGTATCTCATATGATTCCCTAAGGTCTGTCATGATCTCCTCTAAGGTGTCACCGTTTAAGAACTGCTCAAATGCAGTCTCCAGATAAATGGTAGGATAGATGTTGCTCTCCTTTCCTGCGTCCGTATCACGGATCGTGAACCCATGAAGCACCACCCCGTTGTTCTTAAGGACATCCTTAAGATCCACGACATGGGTTTCTGCCATTTCAGGCACGTCATCGAGGATATGATCCTTTACATATGCTGCAAAATCCTCGATCGTTTTGATCATTTCATTTTCCATATTTATTGTCCTTTCTTAGTTGATGTATTGCCCCCTCCTTACGTCGGCGGCCTTTCGTCAGAACCATCCTGAATTCTGCTTCGCAGAATGGTTCTTCCTCTCAGTCCCCTACTACTGATATATGTTAAAAAGGCACTGGTCGCCCGATGCCCTTCCAACCATTGTTGTACGCTTATCTGCGTTTCTTATGCCTGCGCTTCTTATGAGGCTTTACAGACACAGGCTTCTCTGCCAGATCCTCCGGCATTATATCCATACCATCTACTGCCTCTTCCGGGATATCGTCATAGAACTCAACGCTCTGGATATCATCTATGAGTCCTGTCTGAGGAGCATCCTCAATAAATCCGACATAGATATCATCTGCCTCTTCGCTGTCATCGGAATTCTCTACAGACTCAGCGTCATCTGACTGTTCTTCAGTATTGTCAGCATCTTCGGATACTTCCGTTACAGCTTTATCTGTGTTTTCTGCATGCTCTTCTGTTATATCTTCCGCTTCGTCCTCTTCCTGATCATCGTCAGACTCATCCCCGGTATCTTCATCTCCGTTTTCTTCGGTATCATCGCCCTCGGTCTCGGTCACCTCATTATCATTCTCCTCATCGGGGATATCATATGAATCCATCTCCTCAGCCTCTTCCAGGTCTTCCCTGCGCTTCTTATTCTTAAGAAGGTGGTATGCCACAGCTCCTATGCAGGCGATCACCACAAGTACGAACATCGACGCGGGATTGCTTGACTTTGGCTTCCTTGCCCTCTCTTCCTTATCAGGTTCTTCCTCGGGTTCGTCCTCAACAATCTCCGGTTCTGTGTTTGACTTTGTTACCGGGATCTCATACATGGGAACATCACCGTTCTGCACATCCACGCCGTTATAATCAACGAAATTGAGCAGATCATTTACTCCTGCCTCTGTAAGCAGATATACGTTATCTTGATTCATCGTCTTATCGATTATGAGATAAAATGTCTTGCCGGATGCTGTTACCGTATAGAATTCCCTGGTACCGTCATCACCATTTGTTACCGTATTATCCGATACCGTGCCTCTTGCCCTTGTAGGATCCGTTGCTTCAACGCTGTCGGGATTACCAAGGCTCTGGTCTTCCTGTCCTGCATCGATCTGTCCGACATAGTAGGGGTTCTTAAGCTTATACTGCTTTGACATGTTCCCTGCCACGTCATCTGCATGGATATCGATGTATTCCTGGTCTTCCTGCAGGTCCTTGACATTTACTGCCATCTGCCCGGCCCCGAGCTCCGTGAAGGCCTTTCCGTTTACACATATATCCTTGACACCGGATATCTGATCACTTGCGGAAAGGTAAAGTATCTCACCGTCCAAAGATGCCGTAAGAACCGGCGCTTCAAGGTCAAAGTTCTTTATGTCGTAGCTGTTACGGACACAGTTGCCGTCATCATATATGGCCTTTATCTTCAGCGTACCGTTGCGATCTATCGTGACCGCCTGCGCATCAGTGACCTCCTTATACTCTTCATCATCAAATGCTGCATAATAAAGCTTCGCCTGTGATGTGTAGGTATCCCCATTATCCGTATAGACCACTGCGTCTGTTGACTTAATGGGCAGAGTCACTGCTTTTGTCTGCCATCCCTGTGGCAGATCGATATACACTGCTCCGTTTACCGGTTCACCATCCGATGCATATGCACTGATGGGCATTAAAAAAGCACCTGCTCCGGTGCCAAGTACCATTGCTGCGATCGCAGCCTCAATCTTAATTCTCTTTAACAATCTCATTCCTGTTCTCCTTATCATTATTTTTATTCTCCTTACTCATTACAGGGATCATTCCCATTTCCATGATCTTCTT
>JAEEHY010000235.1 GCA_016281085.1 Lachnospiraceae bacterium | reverse complement strand
GCTATCTTCTCGATATGCTCGATAGGATAAGAAACACGTGTATTCTCTGTAACTGACTTATCAGCAAAATCAATCTTGCCATCAGCATCTACGGTAACGTTCTCAAGAAGAGCGTTCCTCTTTATAGCGTTGTAAATATCGGGCTCAGATTCCTTGTCAAGATTGATAACCTTCGCATAGCAGCCACCTTCAAAGTTGAATACGCCGTCATCATCCCAGCCGTGCTCGTCATCACCGATAAGAAGTCTCTTGGGATCTGTTGAAAGTGTGGTCTTACCTGTACCTGAAAGACCGAAGAAGATTGCTGTATGCTTACCTTCCATATCTGTGTTTGCTGAGCAGTGCATTGAAGCAATACCCTTAAGAGGAAGGTAATAGTTCATCATTGAGAACATACCCTTCTTCATCTCGCCACCGTACCATGTATTGATGATAACAGACTCTCTTGATGTGATATTGAATGCTGCACAGGTCTCCGAATTAAGACCAAGCTCCTTGTAATTCTCTACCTTAGCCTTGGACGCATTGTAGATAACGAAATCGGGCTCGAAATTAGCGAGCTCATCATCTGTAGGCTGGATAAACATGTTCTTTACAAAATGTGCCTGCCATGCAACTTCCATGATAAAACGAACTGCCATTCTTGTATCTGCATTGGCACCGCAGAAAGCATCAACAACGAAAAGACGCTTGTCTGAAAGCTCCTTCTTAGCTATATCCTTAACTGTTGCCCATACTTCCTCACTCATGGGATGGTTATCGTTCTTATATCCCTCACTTGTCCACCATACGGTGTCCTTGGAGTTCTCATCCATAACGATGTACTTATCTTTGGGTGAACGTCCGGTAAAAATACCTGTCATAACGTTAACGGTATCGAGTTCTGTCACCGTTCCAACATCATAGCCCGTAAGACCTGCCTTGGTCTCCTCCTCAAACAATACTTCATATGAAGGATTGTGAACGATCTCTGTTGTTCCGGTAATACCGTACTTGGTTAAATCAACATTTGCCATAATTGTACCTCTTCCTTTCATTAATTATATGTATGTTCAATGGTTGCCCACGAACTAGCCGACATATATTTTACCACGCGAATAAGCCTTTGACAATGATTTAATTTATAACTGTTCATAACAGTTACTCTAATTCTTATTGCATGATAGTCCCAAAATGCACTGCAAGGGTTTCGAAATCAATTCCGCCGGCCGCGTTAAGGAACTGTGCAAGGTTAAAGCCTGCCGGGATGATCGCCCTGTAGGTTAATCCGTTATATACGAATATGATATCCAGTGCAACATCCGATCTTCCGGAAAGAGCAGCTATCACTGTATTACTGAGTCCCGTCCCTTCCGTTAATACAACACTGACTGTCCCTCCCTGAGGTGCAGACATTATCGACTGATCCAGATTTTCGGGCGACGATACAACAACATTGTTTTCAGCAACTATACCAACGTTGCCATTTACGGTTTCAGGTGTCTGTCCAGCATTATCGTCATTTTCCTCAGCCGGCTGTGGTGCGGGCTGCGGTGCAGGTTTTTCGCCAACTGTTACAGACAGTAACACTCCGCCACCTCTGGGAACAACCACATAGTAATTACCTTCCGCATCCGTCAGAAGAGGTACACTCTTTCCTTCATCACTGAACGCTCCGGTTATAATATAATTCTGATCAAGATCGATCCTTAGCGTAACATTGGCACCCTCGTGTGCAGTATCATCCGATGCTGTCAGTGTTGCACCGCTCTCGGGCTGTTCAACCCTTATTATATAGTTAATGTTGTTCTTCTCGAAATCCTCATCCTCATAAATCGTTTCGGTTTCATCATCTTCTTTTTCATATCCGGCAACCACGCCATCTTTATTGGGCGTGATCTTCCATGCGGTCACGGTTACGTTCTTCCTGCTGTCGGCATCTTCGTGAAGGAGTACTCCCACTTTCCCACCGGTAACGGTTCCTTCCGCCAATACACTTACCGTACCAAAGCCTTCGCCTTCGTCTTCATCTATAAACGGTTCGGCATAAATTCCGTATTCATCCGAGGTAATGTCTCCTTTAACCTTTATGTCGATATCAGAGCCGCCGCATGCCTGACCGGCAACACCGACTACGCTTCCGTCTACATTTCTGTTTACTTCAATTCCGATCTCTGCTTCGTTGTATGCCCAACTAATGACACCATGTTTCCCACCGTTTACGTTTCCTTCTATTGTTACATCCAGCAATGCCTCATCACCGGCTTGAGTTTTCACCCCGGTTTTTTCAGCGTTAACATTACCGTTTACCGTAATGTCCGAAACGGCGTTGTCAAACGTTTCCGCATCGATACCATATTCTGCAGTTACATCACCGTTTACCGTAAGATCCGATTCGCCACTTCTTGATCTGGAATATACACCTGTCCAACCGGCAGACACGTTTCCGTTAATTTCAGTACTGGTTTCTCCCTGTCCCATGATCTGCCCATAACCGACAGACACGTTTCCGGATGCGTTTACATCACCGTTCACCGTAAGCACAGTAGTTCCTCCGGACCCTTCTTCAGTATCCGGATAATTGTTAACTGTTATACCGCTGCCGTCTTCTTTCGTAATGTTTCCGGTTGTAACAGTGGCAGTATGCCCTTCCGATGCATTTATACGCAACGCATCTACCGGCCACTTATCCTGCGCATCAATGTCGCCTCCCGTCACGGTAACGTCATTATTTTCTGCATCAACTTCAACCCTTTCGTTCACTTTATCTCCATAGTCATTGACACCACTGTCATATTCAATCGATGCAAATACCTGTACGGGCAGCATTGATACTGCGATCGCTGCAGATAACGAAATACCTGCTGTCTTCCTGATCATGTTGCTTAATCTTTTCATCGAAATACCTCCTTGGATAATATGTATTGGACGAATCCAAAACAGCGAAAAATACGAAGTATTTTGTTCCTGTCCTGAATAGTTACAACAAAACAATCATTATGTTTATACAATTAGCTCTTTAATGATAACATTACAATCACATATATGTCAACATGTGACCCATCAAAACATTATATATATTTTACAATATGACTCCATATTTACATGAACGAGGTATATCAATTACTCTATTATCTTATATTCCCGCAGTCACCGCACTCAGCCATTCCCTTTCTTCTCTCTCCATCCTCGGAGAATAAAGGTAATATATGGTCCTGTGATATTCATTTATAAGCTGCTTCTGTCTTGCGGTAAGCATTTCCGGCACTATTGCATCGGTTTCATACGGAACGAGTGTGAGGGTGTCAAAGCCGAGGAACCTGCCCCATTCATTGCTTTTTCTTTCAGTGCAAAGAAGGAGATTCTCTATTCTTATGCCGTATTTACCCTCCAGATATATACCCGGTTCATCGCTTGTGATCATTCCGGCTTCAAGCGGCGGCTGCGGGTAATCCTTCAGTATTCTGTATCTGAATGCCTGGGGACCTTCGTGAACATTAAGCATAGCTCCCACTCCGTGGCCGGTCCCGTGTCTGTAATCCTTATATCTTTCCCATATCGGACGTCTGGCAAGGATATCGAGATTTTCACCGCGCGTGCCTTCAAGAAATACCGCATCAGAAAGATCAAGCATCCCCTTCAACACAGCAGTATAATCAAGCTTCATTTCCCCGGTAATCTTACCGAGGGCTATCGTCCTTGTTACATCTGTTGTGGCGCCCTCATACTGTCCGCCGGAATCAACCAGCAGGAAGCCTTCAGCCTTAAGCATGGCACTGTTCCGTTTATCCGGACTGTAATGTACTATCGCACCGTTACTTCCGTATGCCGATATGGTTTCAAAGCTTAAGCCCCTGTTGCCCTTTATCGACAGCCTCATATTATCAAGCATCATCGCGGCTTCGAATTCGTTAATTCCCCGCCCTTCTTCCGCACCTTCTCTCACCAGCTTCTTTATCCGGTAAATAAACTTCGTCAGGGCAAGTCCGTCCTCTATATGACAGTCTTTTGCCAGTTCACATTCGGTTTTATTCTTAATATGCTTCCTTATATATATGTAGGAACGCTCATCCGTCAGTTCGTTTCCGGACAACATTTCCGCCATATGCGCATTGAGGGAAGTATAGTCACATACGATCTTCCTTCCCTTAAGCCATCTTATGTAATCATCCGTATCATCGTATTCCCTGAGTGTAACTCCCTGCCTCTTTAATTCATCACGCAGAGCATTGTCACAACATCTCATATCCGCAAAAAGAAAAGCACTGTCAACATCAACGTATCCGTACGACACCGCCACCGGACTGTATCTGATATCACTTCCTCTTACATTGAAGGTCCACATGATATCGCTAAGATCCGTAAGAAATATAGCATCCATGTTTCTTTCTTCAAGCCTCTTCCTTATCTGTGCCAATTTATCCGAAACCGTATATCCGGATATCTCATCCGGAAGACAATAAATGGGATTCCTTGTTTCCTCAGGCCTGTCCTTCCAGGCAGAGGCCGACAAATCAACATCCATCACTTCGACGCCAAGATCTTTCAATCCGTCAAGCTCATGTTTCACCTTCATCGAAATAAGTTTAAGGTCTGCACCTATTCTTGTACTTTTACGTTTTTTCACGAAACTCCGAACATATTCCAAAACCTTCGGAACATGCGGGAGACCGTCCTTATACAGTTCAATACCGCTTCCCTTAAGTTCCTCTTGTGCCTGTATG
>JAEEHY010000016.1 GCA_016281085.1 Lachnospiraceae bacterium | reverse complement strand
TGATGCAATGAACAAGGCTGTCCTTAAGGCAAACGGAACATGGGTTAACTTCATGAATGCCGGCGACTGTTTCTACAGCAGCACGGTCTTAAGCGAAATATTTGAAAAGAGCAATTATCCCAATGCCGCCATTCTGTACGGAGATGCAGTCGAATGTGAATATGGACACTACTATATGTTCCGCAAGGCTTTCGATATGATCGAAGAGCGTATGCCCTTTTCCCATCAGTCTGCCTTCATCAACAGGGAGCTGATGAGCCGTTACCCGTACAAGACGGAATACCGTATCGGTGCGGATTATGACTTTCTGCTGTCAATGTATAAGAAGGGATTCTTCTTCAGGGATACAGGCGTGATAACCTGCATCATATCAAAGGACGGCATTTCATCCCTCAGGCTGTATGATACCTACATGGAAACACTTAAGATACGCAACAATCATGAAATAAGCGGACCTACCGCGGCCGAACTTGCGGTAAAGCTGCGGGAAATGAGGATCAAGCAGTTCGTAATGGATTATTTCCCGGATTTTATAAAAAAGATGATAAGGCGCTTCCAGCTGAGAGTCAGGAAGCAGAATGCCAACCTTACGATACCCGAATGGGCATCCATGAAATGAAGCTCGAAGATCACAGAACAATGTTTAATTCGTCATTCAGATGCCCGACTATCCTGCTCCAGTCAAATGCAGCCTTAACATAGGCTGCTGTTTTTTTCGCAATACCTTCCCAGTCCATATCCCTTTTGGTCAGCTCCGTAAAGGCATTACACAGCGCTTCCGGGTCACCGGCAGGCACCGACATTCCGTTTTCATATCTGTGCGACACATCATACCCGGCCGGAACCATATCCGACGTCACCAGATAGCATCCCTTCAACGCCGCTTCCACAAGTACTATGCCAAAGCTCTCGCTGCGTGAAGGAAGTGTAAATATCCTGGCCCTCTCATACTCTTCGTTAAGGAGACGCTTGTCACTTACAGGTCCCGTAAAGACAACCTTATCCCTGAGCTTATCATCCGTACCGAAAAAATCATCTATATGTTTCCTGAAATCATCCTCTATACTGCCGACAAGGCGAAGCTTATAGGCATCCTCACCAACCCGTTCCATATATCTTTTATAAGCTTCAAGCAGAACCTCCGTAGCCTTATCGAAGGTACCGAGGTTACCCACCGTAAGGATCACATTTTCTTTATGAAAAGCTTCCCGGACCGTACCATCGTCCGGAGCGGATCCTGTCCCGGTATCCGTGTCCCTGTAGCAGCCGTTTGGAATATATATTATCTTTTCACCAAAAAATTTACGGAGCTTCTTACGCATCGCGGTGGTCTCAACAGATGCAAGGTCTGCCCGTCTTATCGTTGCGCGCTTAATCATTCCCACGGGATTTTTCTTAAAGCAGGTTATAAATCCGGCAGGATTCATATCAAGCTTAAGATAGATCACTCCTCTTCTGTTAAACATCCTGTATACGATCTCATAAAAGTATGAAGACAGATTCAGATGATAAATATTCAGAACATCTATCTTTCCCGCATTCCTCATAAGATACAGCATACCGTCAACAATACGGCCGAAACGGGATCGCCTGACAAATTCAAGCCCAAGTCCCCTTACTTCATTGTCAGTATAAGAATACTCCCCGCCATTATCATAGGTTACAACGGAGCTTTCCGCACCATGCTCCTTCATCATGTAATAGGGGATCATTCCGACATCCTTAAGAAGATGTACATTTTCTGTTTTCAGGTATAAAGTCACGAATCTCATGTGTGCATTATAACATATAAGCAACCGGCGGGGTAGCCAAAAGGAATGTCCTCGGGATAAAAAAACTTGCAAAAGAGAATAAGTGAATTTACAATAAAATATGGTGTATTTGATAACAACAACGAAAGGACAATGATAATATGAGCATCAAAATAGGAATCTTAGGCTATGGCAACTTGGGACGCGGCGTTGAATGCGCTGTCAAGCAGAACGATGACATGGAGCTTACCGCAGTATTTACAAGACGCGATCCTTCAACAGTCAGCATACTTACGGAAGGAGTAAATGTTTATTCAGTCAATGACATACTTTCACACAGAGACGAAGTGGATGTGCTCATCATATGCGGCGGAAGCGCAACAGATCTTCCGGAAATGACACCTAAATACGCTAAGGACTTTAATGTGATCGATTCCTTTGATACGCATGCAAAGATCCCCGAACACTTTGCCAATGTTGATGCGGCAGCCAGATCAGGAAATAAGGTTGCAATGATCTCGGTCGGATGGGATCCGGGTATGTTCTCACTTAACAGGGCTTATGCAAATGCGATACTCCCGTGCGGAAAGGATTATACCTTCTGGGGCAAGGGTGTCAGTCAGGGACATTCGGATGCAATAAGGCGGATTGACGGTGTTGCGGACGCAAGACAGTACACCATCCCGGTTGAAGCAGCAGTGGAAGCTGTACGAAACGGCAGCAATCCCGAGCTGTCCACAAGAGAGAAACATACGCGCGAGTGTTTTGTTGTTGCCAAAGAAGGCGCAGACAAAGAGAAAATAGAAAAAGAAATAGTGACCATGCCCAACTATTTTGCCGATTATGATACTACGGTTCATTTCATTTCACAGGAGGAGCTTGACAGGGATCATAAGGGCATCCCTCACGGCGGTATGGTCATAAGGAGCGGTGTAACCGGTTGGAACAATGAAACCGGACACGTGATAGAATACAGGCTCAGTCTCGAGTCCAATCCCGAGTTCACATCATCGGTTCTGGTTGCATACGCAAGAGCAGCATACAGGATGAACAGGGAAGGAATGAGCGGATGCAAGACAGTATTCGACGTTGCACCCGCTTATCTCCTCAATGTGACCCCTGAGGATATGAGGGCACATATGTTATAAATGAGTCAAACGGCTCAAACGGAGGCAATCTTGGATAATATACGTAACCTGGCAGCATCAGCTTTTGTATCCGATCTGGAAGGACTTGCCGTCATCGAGGCGGATACAGGGCTGGTGCAGTCCGATAACAAACGGAATATCTTCTCATACAATGTTGCGGGTTTGTTTGACAATATTGATTACGATGGTCATCTTGACAGCTTCATTGAGCAGATGATCATAACGGAAGATCAGAACAAGACCCGTATCGCCATGGAACTGAATCTGGTTATGAGCAACCTGTACAACAAAAGGGCGTACTATGTCAATTACCGCGTTTATAAGAACGAGAAGATATACCACTATCAGACCAAATTCTGCAAGGCTGAAAACGCCGGCCGGAATCTGATAGCTGTAGGTACTTATGATATCACCGGTGCAGTTGATGAATACATAAAGAATATCGATCATGCAAACAAACGTATAGATTCGCTTACCAATGAGCAGAACCGCTTCCTTGTAAATCTGTCGCATGACATAAAGACACCTCTGGACGAGGTTATGGATATGGTCGAAATGGCCAAGCGTAATGTTTCCGATGTTGATAAAGTCAGCAAATATCTGGAAAGTATGACCAGCGAATCCAATCACCTGCAGAGCCTGCTGAATGATGTACTGGACGTAAGCAACCTTGAGGACAATCATGTTACGATCCTTAAGCGTCCCATGAATATACCTCTGTTTGCAGACAGTTGCATAAACGCAGTTGAACGTAAGCTGCGTGACAAGGAAATAAATCTCACCACCGAATTCAGCAATTTTATATATCCGAACGTCCTCGGGGATGAGACTCATCTCCAGCGCATCATCGTAAATGTACTGGACAATGCGATCAAGTTCACGAGAAACGGCGATATCATCTTCTTCAGGATAACAGACAGTATACCCAATAATGATAAGGTAACGTACCGGTTTGAAATAGAAGATACCGGAGTCGGGATGCGGCCTGAATTTATTGAGCATATCTTCGATCCTTTTTCCCAGGAGTACAAGAGCTCGCTTGACGCAAGACACGGTTCGGGTCTCGGGCTCACCATATCCAAAAAGCTCCTTGAACTGATGGGCGGACATATAACCGTCAAGAGTACTCCGGGTATAGGTTCCAAGTTCACAATCACGATCGACCTGGATATAGACAGAGAGACCGAACAGTCGTTGGCAAGACGCAATTAAGCCTGTCCAAGCACCTCATATATTGCCTTGGACAACTGATCCGCGCAGGAGGTTCCTTTGTTCGCGCAGAGATTACCCTTCAGCGTATCCGCGGCCTGTCTTGCATCGGCGCCTTCAAGAAGACGGCCTATCGCCTTAAGATTACCGTTGCAGCCTGCTACAAAGCTTAAATTGTGTATTTTATTTTCATCATCCAGATCAAAGCTTATCTGCCTTGCACACACTCCCTTTGGTGTATAAACATGATTTGTCATTATTCTGCCTCCTTTATTCTACTTTACACTACACAATAACTCCCTCTCGGGGAAAAGTTCAAGACTCCTGGGGAGAATACCGGTCAGGTACGCAAGCGCAACTCCGTAGTTGGTTATCGGTACGCCCTGTCGCATTGCCTCCGAAATCCGGTACTGCATTTCCTTATCATTTAACATACAGCCCCCGCAGTGGATTATAAGATCATAACCGGTAAGATCCTTCTCATAGGCTGTACCGCTCGTAAATGAGAACTTGAGATCTTTGCCGGTAAAGCCGCTCAGCAGCTTAGGCAGCTTTACCGTTCCTATATCCCCGCACTGGCGATGATGCGTACACCCCTCGGATATAAGAACGCCTGAACCGTCATGCAGATCCCTGATGCACGCAACCCCCTTCACCTGACGGGTAAGATCACCCTTAAGCCTTGCAAACAGTATGGAAAACGAGGTAAGAGGTATGCTTTTCGGAGTGAGCTCATCTACGATCTTAAAGGCCTGGCTGTCCGTAACTACCATTTTGGGCGGACACCTGAGGCTGTTAAGCGTATGTGTCAGATCAGTCTCCTTCGTTACCATGCAGACGGCATTCCCGTCCAGGACATCACGGATGGTCTGAACCTGCGGCAGGATCATACGTCCCTTCGGTGCGGATTCATCAATTGGCGTTACAAGGACCACCACATCACCCGGGTTCAACAGATCCTTTATCAGATCCCTGTTTATATTGGTACCGATATCATGGGCAATATATTCCTTCAGCTCATTGATGCCGTCTTTTGTTGAGGCACTCACAGACATCACCGGTAATCCGGCTGCCCTGAAAGTTCTTTTGATCTCAGCCTCCTGCCCTCCCGGCAGCATATCGGTTTTGTTTATAACTATAACAAAGGGCAGCTCCTTCTTCTTCAATACATCCAGAAGTTCTTCCTCTGCAGCTGTAAGCACTGTACGGTGTCCGTCAATGACCAGCAAGGCATAATCAATCTTCCTCAGTACAAGAAAGCTTTTCTCGATCCTCTTTTCCCCCAGCTCTCCCGTATCATCAAGGCCCGGCGTATCAATAAGGACCACGGGGCCTAAAGGCAGAAGCTCCATGGCCTTGCTCACAGGGTCTGTCGTAGTACCTGCCACATCGGATACCACGGCAAGATCCTGTCCCGTAATTGCATTTAACAGGCTTGATTTACCTGCATTACGATTGCCGAAGATGCCTATATGTATCCGGTCAGCCACTGGTGTTTCATTTAAACTCATACATAAACTCCTATACAATTGTCATAAGGCTGCGGATCCCTTATGACGGTTCTCAGCTTTCATACTCCGCTTTACACTACCGGTTTAGAAACGGAAATCACGTTCGCCTTCATCAATGCTGTGAATGTATTTTCTCGCAGTCTCACGAACCTTTTCGTTCGGTATCTTTTCAAGCTCTTCTTCGATCATCTTCTTGCCTGCCTCACGTACCGTATCGGAAGCGTAATCATCCAGGTACTCGTTTAAAGTCATAAGAGCATTGGGATGGCAGCAATTCTGGATCTGACCCGACTTTAACAAGGACATAAACCGGTCACCTGTCCTTCCTTCACGATAGCATGCTGTACAGAACGATGGCACGTATCCCATCTCGATAAGCCATCCGATAACCTCATCAAGGGTACGGTTGTCATTTACATCAAACTGGGCTGAGTTATCTTCTTCGGCTTCCTCTTCCACGTAACCTCCGACACTGGTCCTTGACCCTCCGCTTATCTGGGATACTCCGAGCTCCAGCACTCTCTCCCTGGTCTCCTTGCTCTCTCTTGTTGAGATGATCATGCCTGTGTAGGGAACAGCCACACGGATGCAGGCTACTATCTTGGCAAAGATATCATCACTTATACCGTTGCTGAATTCATCGGGGTTGATATCGTCAGCGGCACGAAGCCTCGGAACGGATATGGTATGCGGACCGCAGCCCCTGTATGCTTCAAGATGTTCCGCATGCATCAGAAGTCCGACAAAATCATACCGGTACAGATTAAGCCCGAACAGCACACCGATACCAACATCATCAATACCGCCTTCCATTGCACGGTCCATGGCTTCCGTGTGGTATGCG
>JAEEHY010000234.1 GCA_016281085.1 Lachnospiraceae bacterium | reverse complement strand
TCCCGAAGTTATGTCAACCAAACCGCTCGAAATATCATCTGTGTTGTGATGATTGTTCCCGATCGTGGTGAAATCAGGAAACAGACGGAATATCTCCTGCCTGAATGATGCGAATTCATCTTCTTCCCATATACGTGCCCATGCGAGCAGAACCTTGTCCTTTGCCGTCCGGTATGCAGGATTGTTGTGTATCCTCTCCTGCAGAGCTATAAGTTCGTCTGTGCTGTTTAATGTATAGGTTTTCTGGATCATATATTCCTCCGGGTCCCGGTGAAACGGAGATCATTAGCTCCTTCGTTATCTTATATACCTAAATATAGACCAAATCACCCATGATTACAACATTGGATATAAAATGTATATAAAACAGGAATAACACTTTCCGGGAAGTTTGACATCACCAACCCAAGGTGATAACATTGAATCATTGGGAATATCGTTGGCTTTATTGCTGTGGCGGTAGCCAATATACCGATTATTCCGGGAGTGCGAAAATGAAGAAAAAAGCAGTGGTGGCGGGACATATCTGCATAGATATAACACCTGCTATTCCAAAACAGGAATCGGATCAGATAAAGGATATACTTTCACCGGGAAGGCTTATCAGCGTAGGGGATGCTGATATCCATACCGGCGGTTGTGTTGCCAATACAGGACTTGCGATGAAGCTCCTGGGAGCTGATGTAACCCTGGCGGGAAAGATTGGTAAGGATTCCTTCGGAGAAATGGTTACTTCAATAATGGAGAAACACGGAGTTTCGGAGGGACTTATCAGAAGTGATGAAGATTCGACATCGTATTCGGTAGTGGTTGCCATACCGGGTGTTGACCGTATCTTTTTACATAATCCGGGTGCCAATAATACTTTCTGCGTGGACGATCTTCCTCTTGGGTCTATAGATGAAGCCGCACTGTTTCATTTCGGATATCCGCCCATTATGAAGAGTATGTACAGGGATAACGGGCGGGAGCTTATTTCGTTAATGAAGCTTGCAAGGGAACATGGTGCTGCCACGTCGATGGATCTTTGTGCAGTTGATCCGGCCAGTGAAGCCGGGATGGCTGACTGGAAGTCCATACTTAAAGAAACGCTTCCTTATGTTGATATTTTTGTTCCGAGTATCGAAGAGCTTATGTTCATGCTTGAAAGGGACAAATATGAAGAGATACGCAAAAGAAGCAGGGAGACTGATTTCACGGAAATGATCGATGTTGAGGATGATATAGCACCGCTTGCAGGGAAATGTCTCGATCTGGGCGCGAGGATAGTGGTTCTTAAATGCGGAGCTCCCGGGATGTATTATTGTACAGGAGACAGAAAAGCGATTGAGTCTGTGTCAGGACGCCTGTGTCTTGATGCGGATGTGTGGGCTGACCGGTGCGGATTTAAAGACAGCTATGTGCCTGACAGGATATTGTCCGGTACCGGTGCGGGAGATACCTCTGTCGCTGCTTTTCTTACAGCGATGCTTGAAGGGTTTGCACCTGAGAAATGTATACAATACGCTGTGGCAACCGGAGCGCTGTGTGTTGGTGCCTATGATGCCTTAAGCGGCCTTAAGAGTTTCGCGGATATAGATAAAAAAATAGAAGAGGGATGGAGGAGTAACCATTCTGCGAAGCAGAATTAAGGATGGTTACGACGAAATGCCGCCGAACGAAGGTGAGGGGGCGCTACCTTGGAAGGAGTAACCATTCTGCGAAGCAGAATTAAGGATGGTTACGACGAAATGCCGCCGAACGAAGGTGAGGGGGCGCTACCTTAGAAAGGAGTAACCATGTTAGTTAATATGAATGATGTTTTGCTGCCGGCTAAAAACGGCAGATACGGGATCGGCTTTTTCAATGCCGTCAATGTTGAGATGGCAAGGGCTGTTATAGAGACTGCGGAGGAAATGAACGCGCCGGTTATGGTAGGTACCGCTGAGGTATTACTGTCCTCGATGGAACTTGAGAGAGTTGCTGAATACCTTATTCCAATGGCAAAGAAGGCTTCGGTTCCGGTTTGTATCCATTACGATCACGGATTGACCTTTGAAAGGTGTATGGAGGCGCTGAAGCTTGGTTTTACATCCATAATGTATGACTGTTCCACTCTGCCTTATGAGGAAAATGTGGCTGACGTGGCGGATATGGTCAAGATATGCCATGCAATGGGTGTTACCGTAGAGGGAGAGCTTGGTCATGTCGGTGACACTGAAGGAGCCGGGAAGCTGACAAAACCCGAGGATTACTATACCGATCCCGGGCAGGCGATAGATTATGTAAACCGAACTGGAATAGATGCGCTTGCTATAGCAGTCGGTAATGCTCATGGGGATTACAAGTTTACGCCCAAGCTTGATCATGACAGGATCCAGACAATTGCGAATAAGACCGGAATCCCGCTGGTACTGCACGGTGGAAGCGGACTGAGCGATGATGATTTCCGTACGGCGATCAGCAACGGTATCTGCAAGATAAATATATTTACCGATATAGATAAGGCGGGTAAGGCCGGAATAGAGAAGGGCATTGCCGCAGGTGCAAGATCAATGTTTTCGCTCATCCCTTACGAGATCGAGGCAATGAAGGAGGTCGTAAGGGAGAAGCTTACACTGTTTGAGAGCAGAAGATAATAAGATACTATATTGCAACCTTAAGTGAAGACGATTCGAAGCCGGGCATCATCTGAAGCTTAAACAGGTTGAGTGCGTGCTTCCTGTCAATGAGTGCCTTGGTTTCGGGGTCTTCAATTACACCCTCTCTTATATAACGGTCAAGCACCGCATAGGTGAAGCCCAGGTTGTCTTCATCCGTCTTACCGCACAGCCCGTCCGATGGAGCTTTGTCAACGAGGTGGTGAGGAACATTGAGAAGCCGTCCTATCTGTTTGACCTCTGCGACGGTCAGATGAGCCAGCGGGCTGAAATCGCCTGCAGCGTCACCGTATCTTGTACTGTATCCGACCCAGTCCTCGGACAGATTACAGGTGTTGGCAACGCGCCCGTTGTGGCATTGTGAAACCGCATACACTGTCGACATGCGGATACGGGGCGGAAGGTTGATCCTTGACTGATCGGTTATATCAATGCCTTTTTCATCCATTTCCTTAAGCAGTGCATTCACCGCCCCCGAAATGTCTATCGTAAAATTCCTTATCCCAAGATGCTCTACCACTTCTATGGAATCATTTATATCAGCCTGAACTCCGTTTGGCATAAGCACTCCGATAACTCTGTCCTTACCGAGCGCTTCGACGCACAGGGCAGCGGTAACGGTTGAGTCCTTCCCGCCGGATATGCCAAGGACTGCCGGTGATTCGGGACCGTTCTCCTTAAAAAAGTCCTGTATCCATTTTACACATTCGTTTTTAACTTTTTCCGCATCAAATTCGTACATAAAAATATTCTCCTTACTAATGATCAGGGATGATTTGTTGGATGTCTTCAAGGCACACTTACTTAGTGTTTATGCCTTGTTTAAACAGAATAAGTGAGTCACTCATATAGTATAGTATACCTTTTTCCATTACACAAGTGGAGGGAACGGAGAACCGTCCCCCTGTTCCTCAAGTGCCACGTTGTTATAGGCAATACCTATAACACATCATATTTTTCATGTATTATACAAAGTCAATGGTATGCTGTATCATTCTTTTTGTCAGAAGGAGCGGTCCTGAAGGATAAGAAAACCGAACAGGCAGCCGGAAGGGGAGTTAAAGACGATCTGCTGACAAAAATGAAGAAAATGAAACTGATAAGAACATACAAGGAGGATGAAACGATGAGTGATTACAGATTTGAAACATTACAGGTACATGTAGGACAGGAAGAGCCGGATCCGGCGACCGATGCGAGAGCGGTGCCGATCTATCAGACTACTTCTTATGTATTCCGCAACAGTGAGCATGCAGCAGCACGTTTTAACCTGGCTGATGCAGGAAATGTATACGGGAGGATCACAAATTCAACACAGGAAGTACTTGAGAAGAGACTTGCGGCACTCGAGGGCGGTACTGCAGCACTTGCGGTAGCAACCGGAGCAGCAGCCATTACCTATACGATACAGGCACTTGCAGCAAACGGCGGACATATAGTGGCTCAGCAGACAATATACGGCGGAAGCTACAACCTGCTGTCACACACACTTCCTCTTTACGGAATATCCACTACTTTTGTTGATATACACAATCTGAGTGAGGTTGAGGCTGCGATTAAGGACGATACAAGAGCGATCTATGTTGAGACACTCGGTAATCCCCACAGCGACATCCCGGATATTGATGCGCTGGCTGAAATAGCTCACAAGCACGGGCTTCCTCTTGTGATCGACAATACCTTCGGTACACCTTATCTTATAAGACCTATCGAGCACGGTGCAGATATCGTTGTTCATTCGGCAACGAAATTCATCGGAGGACACGGAACCACACTTGGTGGTATAATAGTCGAGGCAGGTAAGTTCAACTGGAAGGCAAGCGGCAAATACCCCAACATTGCAGATCCCAACCCCAGCTATCATGGATTGTCCTTCTATGATGCACTCGGCGGAGCAGCATTCGTAACATACATCAGGACCATACTTTTAAGAGATACCGGAGCTGCAATTTCTCCGTTCAACGCATTCCTGCTGCTTCAGGGTGTTGAGACACTGTCACTTCGACTTGACAGACATGCGGAGAACACTGCGAAGGTAATCGAATTCCTCGCAGGTCATCCGAAGGTAGCAAAAGTCAATCATCCTTCGTTGCCGGAGCATCCTCAGCATGATCTTTACAAGAAGTATTTCAAAAACGGGGGCGGTTCGATATTCACCTTCGACATTAAGGGCGGCAAGGAAGAGGCATGGAAGTTCATAGACAGCCTTGAGATATTCTCTCTTCTGGCCAATGTTGCCGATGTCAAGAGCCTTGTTATACATCCCGCAACAACTACTCATTCGCAGCTTTCGGATGAGGAGCTTAAGGAAGTTGGTATCGGACAGAGCACTATCAGGCTTTCAATAGGTACCGAGCATATAGATGATATAATAGCGGATCTTGAGAAGGGATTTGCGGCGATCTAGGATATTTAAGATATGTTTGCGGTCAGACAGCCTGCGGAACACACTGTAGGATGCACTCCGTGGAATATAAACAGGAATGAGCATATTGGTTCTATATATTAAAGAAAGGAATGATCATCATGGGAAACATTTACAAAGGAACACTGGGACTTGTAGGCAACACACCGCTGGTTGAAGCGGTAAACATTGAGAAGAAGCTTGATCTAAAAGCAACGGTTCTGCTTAAGCTCGAGTACTTCAATCCTGCGGGAAGCGTTAAGGACAGGATCGCCAAGGCTATGATCGAGGATGCCGAGGAGAAGGGACTCCTGAAGGAAGGATCGGTTATCATTGAGCCGACTTCCGGAAACACAGGTATAGGACTGGCAGCAATAGCTGCATCCAAGGGATATCGTATAATCCTTACGATGCCTGAGACCATGAGCGTTGAGAGACGCAGTATATTAAAGTCATACGGTGCCGAGATCGTCCTCACGGAAGGAAGCAAGGGCATGAAGGGTGCTATCGCAAAGGCTGAGGAGCTTAGTAAGGAGATCGAGGGAAGCTTTATTCCGGGTCAGTTCGTAAATCCTGCCAACCCAGCAATACATAAGGCTACAACAGGTCCCGAGATTTGGAAGGACAGTGACGGAAAGGTTGATATCTTCATCGCCGGCGTAGGTACTGGCGGAACAGTTACGGGTGTTGGCGAATACCTTAAGGAGCAGAAGAGTGATGTTAAGATCGTTGCTCTTGAGCCGGATGACTCTCCGGTACTCTCCGAGGGACGTTCGGGTGCTCACAAGATCCAGGGTATAGGTGCAGGCTTCGTTCCCGATGTTCTTAATACCAAGGTATATGACGAGGTGTTCAGGGCTAAGAATGAGGATGCATTCAAGACGGCCAAGCTGCTCGCATCAACGGAAGGTATCTCCGTAGGTATTTCTTCGGGTGCTGCTTTATTCGCTGCGATCGAGTACGCCAAGAAGCCCGAGAATGAGGGCAAGGTTATCGTTGCTCTTCTTCCCGACAGCGGCGACAGATATTACTCAACACCGCTGTTTACGGAATAAGTACTAAAATAATAACCTCCTGAATATATATAATAAAAGTGAGTCAGAGGATCATATCTATCAGTCCTCCGACTCACTTTTTGTATGAATATGGTGACGGTCAACCTGATGCCGCCTCCTGTTTACAGTAAACGCGATACATAATTTCGTTCGCTATAATTAACCGATAAGTTCCTTCACCGTAGCGGCAATTTTCTCGTTTTTGCAGTCTCTGAAGAAGTATTCTTTGAAATGCTCGCCTGAAAGAGCTCCTACAACAAGCTCGCGGTCAAGTTCCTTAAGGATATCGCATATATCTCTGTAGGTTACGGTCTTAACCTCATCGAGGATCTTCTTGTTGCGCTTCTCGGGAACTGCACGTTCTCTGGGGTAACCCTGTCCGCTCTCTTCACAGTAAAGCTTCTCGAAAATATACTCAAGATTCAGGTCTCCGCCCCAGCCGAAGCCCTTGGCGAAGGGGATTGCGATGGCATTTCCGTCATTTATCTGTGCAAAGGTGTATGCGTCAAGCGCATCCTCAACGTGTCCGCAGATAACACCGGGGAATGAATTAAGGGCAAGCATTGCTCCCTCGCCTGTACCACAGCCTGTGATCACGTAATCGGCAGCCCCTGAATTGAGTAATACGGCTGCGAGGATGCCGTTCTGTACATATGTAAGCTGACACTCGTCCTCAGCCGAATACATACCGTAATTTACCACCTCATGTCCCATGGGTTCCACAACCTTCTTAAGCGCCCCTTCTATTATGCTGTTCTTGGCCGCCTGTGAATTCTCGTTAATAAGTGCGATTTTCATTTAAAAGCCTCCTTATGGATGAATGTGAATTGATGTGTTTCCGTCCGTAACAAGCCGCCTGGCATGAAGAATATCGAATTTCATCAGAAATCCGGTATTCGTATCGGACCAAAGTCATATATGCTGTCGTGGTGTACAATCGTGTACATGGATGTACATATAAATTGGGTAACTATTCGGTAGCCCATTCGCCTTGTACATAAAATCCGGCTTCCATGCCCTAAAGGGCTGGCTTCGCGTCGTAAACATGAGCTGTATTTTATGTGCATGGCTCTGAATAATTACCAACCCGGAAACATAAAAAGTATAGCACATTATCAGAATAATTTATAGTCCGGATAAGAGCAGATACAGGAAAAGTACAGGTACAGAGAGAAACGGAAAACCGGCTGTGCCCACCTTGACATTCAAATCCGTGTTAATATAGAATAATCCTATAGGAGGGATGACTGATGGACCTTAGCAGAATTATTGCTGTCAGAAACAGTAAGACGGTTTACCGGGACGAAGACAAGGTATATAAGGTTTTTGACAAGTCGTATTCCAAGGCGGATGTTTTGAACGAAGCACTGAATCAGGCAAGGATAGAGGAAACGGGATTGAATATTCCCAAGATTCTCGGTGTTACCATGACTGATGGAAAGTGGACTATAATAACAGAATATATTAAAGGGAAGACTCTTGCTGAGCTCATGGCAGAGGATCCCGCAAATAAGGACGAATATCTAAAGCAGTTTGTTTCGCTTCAGCTGCTCATGCATTCAAAGACCTGTCCCGGCCTTAACAAGCTTAAGGATAAGATGAATATCAAGATAGATCAGACAGATCTTCTGGCTACGGTACGCTACGACCTTCACATGAGGATAGAAGCAATGCCCAGACATAACAAGGTCTGTCACGGGGATTACAATCCGTCAAACATCATAATTTCCGAAGACGGGACTCCGTATATACTTGACTGGTCCCATGCCACTCAGGGAAATGCTTCGGCAGATGCGGCAATGACCTTCCTCCAGTTCTGTCTTGACGGCGACAGGAAGGGAGCAAAGGACTATCTTGAGCTGTTCTGCCAAATGAGCGGAACGGACAGGCAGTATATTTATAAGTGGATGCCGATCGTTACGGCGGTATATAAGTTAAAGGGGAACGAACGCGAGCGGGAACTGCTTAATTCGTGGATGGATGTTGTGGATTATGCGGATGGTGCAGAGTAGTGTATAGTTAGTGTGAGGTAGTGTAAAGTAGATTATGAAAGTTGAGAACAGTCATAAGGGAGATTAATGAAATGAAAGTCACAGTATGTATCGGTTCTTCATGCCATATCAAAGGCTCCAGACAGGTGGTGGAGCAGCTTCAGTCCCTGATCGGGGAAGCAGGTATCGGTGACAGGGTAGAGCTTGCCGGTACCTTCTGCATGGGTAAATGCCAGCAGGGAGTGTGCGTAACGGTCAATGATGATTTCTTTTCGGTGTCACCGGATACCGTTAAGGGGTTTTTCGAGGAGAATATTCTGAGTAAGGTATAAGGAACATAAAGGATTATGGATTGTCTGACTCTTAAAAAATCAAACTGTAAGAACTGTTATAAATGCATCAGAAATTGTCCGGTGAAGTCAATACGTTTCTCCGGCAATCAGGCATATATCATCGGAAATGAATGTATTCTGTGCGGCCATTGCTTCGTGGTATGTCCCCAGAATGCCAAGCAGATAGTCGATGAAACGGAGAAGGTAAAGGTTCTGCTGCATTCGGGCGATCCCGTAGTAGTCAGTCTGGCGCCTTCTTTTATTGCCAACTATGACGGAGTCGGAATAGAAGCAATGAGAGATGCCGTTAAGAAGCTGGGCTTTTACGATGTCGAGGAAACCGCGATCGGTGCGACCATGGTAAAGACGGAATATGAGCGGATGATAAACGAAGAGGACAGGGATGTGATCATTACATCATGCTGTCATTCCGTTAATCTGCTGATCCAGAAGCATTTCCCGTCACTTCTTCCGTATCTTGCCGATGTAATGTCGCCCATGCAGGCTCATTGCAGGGATATAAAGAAGCGCATACCGAATGCAAGAACCGTCTTTGTGGGACCCTGTATTGCCAAAAAGGACGAGGCCCAGCACTATGAAGGGATAGTGGATGCGGCACTTACATTTGATGAACTGACCGCGTTGATGAAGGCGGAAGGAATAACTCCCGAGCAGGAAACGGACAGCAGCGAAAACAGCAGGGCCAGATTTTTCCCTACGGCCGGAGGGATATTAAAGACGATGTCGCTTGACAATCCGGATTACAGCTACATGTCGATAGACGGTATTGAGAACTGTATAGCTTCACTTAAGGATATTGAATCCGGAAACGTTCATAAATGTTTTATTGAAATGTCGGCCTGTGCAGGAAGCTGTATCGGCGGACCGGTAATGGAGAAATCCCACCGCTCTCCGATAAGGGATTACGTTTCGGTGGCAGGTTACGCCGGCGAGAATGATTTTGAGGTGGATCAGCCCGGAAGGAACGAGCTGTTAAAGGAATTCGAGATCATTGAACAAAGATCCGTAATGCCACGTGAGGATGAAATACGCGATACGCTCCGTCAGATGGGCAAGATAAAACCCGAGGATGAATTGAACTGCGGCTCTTGCGGATACAATACCTGTCGTGAAAAGGCTGTTGCGATCCTTCAGGGAAAGGCGGAGATATCAATGTGTCTTCCGTTCCTTAAAGACAAGGCGGAGAATATATCAGATGCGATAGCGCGGAACTCGCCGAACGGACTGATCGTACTGAATGAAAAGCTGGAGGTTCAGCAGGTTAACGAGGCTGCGCGCAGGATACTGAATCTGCGTTCGGCGGAGGATATACTGGGAGATCAGGTTGTCCGTATCCTGGAGCCCGGGGACTTTGTTGAAGTGCTTGATACGGGCAGGGCGCTGCATGACAAGAGAGAATATCTTGCCGAGTACGGAAAGTATGTGGAGAAGACCATTGTATACGACAGGGATTACAAAACCCTGCTTGGAATACTCAGGGATGTGACCGACGAAGAAGTACAGCGCAGAAAGAAGGATGATATTAGCAGGCAGACTGTTGAGATAGCCGATAAGGTCGTGGATAAACAGATGAGGATCGTTCAGGAGATAGCTTCGCTGCTTGGCGAAACGGCAGCCGAAACGAAGATTGCCCTGACCAAACTGAAGGAGTCAATAAGCGATGAATAATCTGTGTGCCGACATCGGCTGGAAAAGTATCAACCACGAAGGCGAGCAGCTGTGCGGAGATCATATAGATATTGTTGATAAGGATGAGAATTCATCGGTCATCGTACTTGCGGACGGACTCGGAAGCGGTGTCAAGGCAAGTATTTTATCTACTCTGACATCGAAGATCATCTCAACCATGCTGGCGGAAGGTATCAGTCTGGAGGACTGTGTATCGACGATAGCGGCAACACTTCCTATCTGTTCGGTAAGAGGTGTGGCGTATTCGACTTTTACCATCATCCATCTGATCGACAATGAAAGGGTTGAGCTTATACAATACGATAATCCCGATGTTATATTTATACGGGATGCCGAGATTTACGATTATCCCAAGCGTGAGCTTAATATCTGCGGGAAGAATGTTCTTAAGTCGGTCATCAAGCTGAAAGAGGGAGACATCATGATCGCAATGAGCGACGGATGCCCGCATGCAGGGATCGGTCTTGCCTATAATTTCGGATGGAAGTGGGAGGATATAGCCGACTTCATGAAAGGTATCTCGGTTGCCGGATATACCGCCAAAACCATGGCGACCATGCTCGTTGATGAGTGTAATAAGGAATACGGCTACTGTCCGGGCGATGATGCGACGGCCTGTGTGGTAAAGATCCGTAAGCGTGAACCCATGAACATCCTGTTCGGACCGCCGAAGAACAGGGATGACTGTAACCGTATGATGTCTCTGTTTTTCTCAAAAGAGGGAAAGCATATAGTGTGCGGCGGGACCACATCATCCATAGCGGCCGATTATCTGGGAAAGCCCCTGCGTG
>JAEEHY010000233.1 GCA_016281085.1 Lachnospiraceae bacterium | reverse complement strand
TTATCGGAGTACTGTACAATGTCCTCAGCAAATCCGCAGGGGAGGTGGTATCTACACTTGTTTCTGTGGCTGTCGGGGTCTGTGTGTATTTCGTTGCACTTCTTAAGCTGAAGGGCGTAAATGAATCTGAAATACGAGCCTTCCCGGGAGGAGATATACTGGCTAAGATAGCTGTTACATTAAGGCTGATCTGATAGCTTATGGTTAGTTTTATCATATGGAAGTAAAAACAGAATGTGAAAACAATGAACAGTCATAAGGAATACTCATGATACGAATTGATAATATAAAGCTTCCGGCAGGACATGCGGAGGCCGATCTAAAAAAGAAAATAGATAAACTGCTTGATATGGGTAAAAGCAAAAGGGGGAAAGACAGCATCCGTTACTCATTCAGGATACTCCGGCAATCCATAGATGCACGAAGGAAGCCGGAGATTTTTTATGTATATTCGGTTGCGATAGATACAGACAGCCGTATTGAAGATAAGCTTCTTTCGAACAAGGGCAAACTGAATGTATCAAAATATATACACAAGCAATATGAATTACCTTTGGGTTATGGAGATACGGAGATTATAGGCAGACCGGTTATCGTGGGTTCGGGGCCGGCAGGACTGTTCTGTGCATACATACTGTGCCAATGCGGATATAAGCCGATAATACTTGAACGCGGTGAATGTGTGGATGAACGGATAAAGAGTGTGGATGAGTTCTGGAAGAGCGGCATGCTTAAGCCGGGTTCCAATGTTCAGTTCGGTGAGGGAGGTGCGGGTACCTTCTCGGACGGTAAGCTTAATACAGGTGTAAATGATAAAAACGGACGTAATCAATATGTTCTTGATACCTTTGTTAAGTTCGGAGCCGGCAGGGAGATAGCCTATACCGCCAAGCCTCATATCGGTACGGACGTGCTGGTTAATGTGGTAAAGAGCATGAGGGAGTACATAAAGGAAAACGGCGGTACCTTTATGTTTGACACAAGGTTTACCGGGTTCGCCTCAGATACCGGGGAACTTAAGGAAGTATATGCTGTATATACCGGAAATGGATACTATAAGTCAGATTTAATATCCGAAGGGTGTATTGACACCGATATATCATATACAATATCGGACAATAAAGGTGAAGCCGGATATGATATACGGATAAGGACCAACTGTCTTGTACTCGCTATAGGACATTCGGCAAGAGATACCTTCAAGATGCTTAAGGATAAGGGCATTGAGATGAAACAGAAGGAATTCGCCGTTGGTCTTCGGATACAGCATCCGCAGAGCGTTATAAACCGCTCACAATATGGCCGTGAACACTGTGATGATCTGCCTGCTGCGGATTACAAGCTGACCGATCATACAAGTAACGGCAGAAGCGTGTATTCCTTCTGTATGTGTCCGGGAGGCTATGTTGTCAATGCTTCATCAGAGGAAGGACGGCTGGCGGTAAACGGAATGAGTTACTCGGGGCGTAATTCGACTAATGCCAACAGTGCATTGATTGTAGGCGTTGACAGTAAGGATTTCGGATCGGAGGATGTACTGGCCGGTATGGAGTTTCAGCGAAGGCTTGAGGAGAGGGCTTACAGGCTTGGAAACGGTAAGGTTCCTATCCAGAGGTTCGGGGATTTCAGAGACGGCGTTGCATCAAACAAACCGGGTAAAGTCATACCTCAGATAAAGGGTGCTTACGATTACGCTGATCTGAGGGAGCTTCTCCCGGATGATCTTAATGAAGCCATTATCGAATCTATTGAGCATTTCGGTGGTATCATAAAGGATTATGACATGGAGGATGCCCTGCTTGCCGGTGTCGAGAGCAGAACCTCATCTCCTGTCAGGATAGTAAGGAATGATGAGCTCATGAGCAGCATAACCGGTATATATCCCTGCGGTGAGGGGGCAGGCTATGCCGGAGGAATAACCAGTGCTGCCATGGACGGAATAAAGGTTGCCGAGAAGATCATCGGGAAATACAGGCTTCCGGATAGTAATGCAGAATGATCTTCCAAATGTACTTGTCACAATCAAGCCAAAAGGTGTCGTTGAATACGAACATTGAATGGAGTATACTAAACAGGCCAAGTACTGTTGTAAACCGTTACAAAGGTGAAATGCAGCAGTTATCAAAATTAATGAAATATAGTTGAAAGAAGAATTGAAATGAGAAATCTTGATCCAAGTGAAAAAGAAAAGGAATACAGAGCACAGATAAAGCAGAAGCAGAGGATAGTTGTCAAGATAGGTTCTTCATCCCTGCATCATATGTCTACAGGTGAACTTAATCTTACAAAGATGGAGAGACTTGTAAGGGAGCTGTGCGAATTAAAGAATCAGGGAAAGGATGTTATCCTCGTATCCTCCGGTGCAATAGCTGTCGGCAGAAAGGTCATGAATGTTAAACCGGGGGATCATGAGATCCCGCTTAAACAGGCGTGTGCTGCGGTAGGCCAGGCAAGGCTTATGATGATATACCAGAAGCTGTTTGCGGAGTACAATCATACAACGGCACAGATCCTTATGACAAAGCATACGATAGTTGATGAAGTGAACAGAAGGAATGCGCACAATACCTTTACAGAGCTGTTGAAGCTCGGGGTGATTCCCGTGGTTAACGAGAATGATACGGTAGCCATTCATGAGGTGGAGGATACCATCGGCGACAATGATTTCCTGTCTGCAATAGTGTCTAACCTTGTCGGAGCGGATATGCTGATACTTCTGTCGGATATTGACGGTCTCTTTACGGATGATCCCAGATCCGATAAGAATGCGAAGTTTATATCTCTTGTGGAAAACCTTAATGATGTAATGGATATGGGCAAGGAAAGCACGGGCAGTAATATAGGAACCGGCGGGATGAGCGCAAAGCTTCACGCAGCAACCGTGGCTGTAAATGCAGGTACGGATATGGTGATTGCAAACGGCAAGGATGTAAGCGTTATCCATAAGATAATGGAAGGACGCTATTACGGCACACTGTTCAAATCAAACAAGGATGATAAATTTGATATTGCGAAGTATATTGATGAGATTTAAATCTGTCTCATGCAAAGATATGTCATATAGACGGCAGCATAAACTTATGTTACGCAGGAATAGAAAAATAGGATTTGATGAATTATGAACATGGAAGAAAAAATAAAAAGAATAAATGAGCTGTATCATAAGTCACAGGATGTGGGACTTACGGATGAAGAAAAGGAAGAACAGAAGAGACTAAGGCAGGAATATGTTGCCTCGGTAAGAGGGAATCTCAAGAGTCAGCTTGACAACATAAACATTCAGGAGGTTGACGGCAGCATTACAAATCTCGGAAAGAAATATGGCGGGAAATGATCATATCAGGGGTTATGCAAAGAAGGATATGGATATAAGCATAAATTCTACTAAGAAGGATCCGGAAGAAACAGTATCATACGATAAAAGAGAGCTCAGACACAGGATGATCAAAGAACGGGCATCCATTAATGATAAATCAAGAAAGAGGATGGATAAGGAGATCTTTGATAAGGTTATATCACTGGAAGAATACAGTAAATGTGATACAGTGCTCATCTATGCTTCGTACAACGGAGAAGTTGACACATATTCGCTCATCGACAGATGTATAAAGGATGGTAAGAGGACAGCCTGCCCGGTATGCAGGTTAGATGAAGACGTAGCGAAGCTTGATTTCTATTGTATATCTTCACGAAACGATCTGATCGAAGGTTACAGGGGAATCCCGGAGCCTGATACAGAAAGATGTACAAGGATTGCCGATACAGATATTTTCGATGCGCTTATAATCGTTCCTCTGGTGGCATTTGATAAGGACAGGAACCGACTGGGATACGGTAAGGGCTTCTATGACAGGTTCCTTGCAGCGCATAAATATAAACATGTAATAGGACTGGCGTATTCATGTCAGGAATGCGATACGCTTCCGGTGGATGAGAATGATGTCAGACTGGATATGGTTGTTTGTGGCGGCATTGCAACAGAATAGACAATAATTTAAGGAAATTAAATGAGAGATTCGTTATTTGAACTGGCGCCGGTTACGGAGCCGCAAAGACAGTATTATTTCATAGAGAATGCTGCTTCACTCATTAAGTTGAGAGAGGCTGAGCTTCTACATCCCATGACTTTTCATGTGACAACCTTCGGATGTCAGATGAATGCCAAGGATTCCGAAAAGATGACAGGTATCCTCACCGAGATGGGACTTCGCGAGGTCGGGGATGAGTATGGTGCAGATATCGTATTGTATAACACCTGTACGATAAGGGACAATGCCAATCAGAAGTTTTACGGACATCTGGGAACCCTTAACGGCAAGAGTCACAGGAACAGCGACCGTATAGTGGCGGTATGCGGGTGTATGATGCAGGAACCTGACTGTGTAGAGAAGCTTAAGAAAAGCTACGGCTTTGTCAATATCATCTTCGGAACTCACAATATTTATAAGCTGGCTGAGCTTATATGCAGACATCTTACCGGCGAGAGTCATGTGATAGATATCTGGGACAAGCCTGAGGAGATAGTTGAGGATATTCCGACGGTAAGAAAATACCCCTTTAAATCCGGGGTGAATATAATGTACGGCTGCAATAATTACTGTACCTACTGTATAGTGCCGTATGTGCGCGGAAATGAAAGAAGCAGGGATGCAGGGGAAATAATAAAGGAATGTGAAAAACTTGCGTCGGAAGGCGTTAAGGAGGTAATGCTCCTTGGGCAGAATGTCAATTCATACGGAAATGGTATTGAAGGCAGCTTAAGCTTTCCCGAGCTTCTTAAGGAGGTTGAGAAGGTTGAGGGTATAGAGCGCATAAGATTCATGACATCTCATCCCAAGGATCTGTCGGATGAGCTTATACAGGTCATGAAGGCATCAAATAAGATATGCAGGCATATTCATCTGCCGCTGCAATCGGGCAGTACAAGGATACTAAAGGCAATGAACCGGCGCTACACAAAGGAGCAGTATCTTGAACTGGCTGCAAAGATAAGAAGTGAACTTCCGGATGTTGCCATAACGACGGATATTATAGTAGGCTTTCCGGGGGAGACAACAGAGGATATTGATGATACAATTGATGTGATAAGGAAGGTCAGGTATGACGGAGCCTTTACTTTTATATATTCACCGAGAACAGGTACTCCTGCGGCTTCAATGGACGGACGGCAGTCAAAGGAATGGATAAAGGCCGAATTCGACAGGGTGCTGAATGCAGTGCAGGAGGAGAGCAAGGCAATGGCGGTACGGTTTATGGGAAATACCGAGTCCGTACTTGTGGAGGATGTGAATGAGCAGGATGAAAGTCTTATGACAGGACGCATGAGTAATAACCTGATGGTACATTTCCCGGGAGAGCATTCACTGATAGGAAAGATCGTAAATGTTAAGCTGACTGAATGCAAGGGTTTCTACTACATGGGTGAAATGGTGTAAGATCTGATATAAAAGGAGTACATAAATGAAAATGATCAGGGACAAGAGAAATGCAATAGGAACATTGCTCAGAGTGCTGGCAGTACTGTGGCTGCTGACGGCTGTGGTTGTTATAATGCCGAATGATTTCGATACAGGAAAAAAAGAAGTGAAGGAAGAAGAGGATGCGAAATCTGTAGCTGCTGCGAAAGAAGCAGAGGTTCCATCCTCCGTTGATGATGAGAATGCAGGAAAAGTACTGGGTACACGACATGATAAGATCGTAAATACCGCGGCGAGGGTGGCTGATGAAACAGAGGATATGCCTTCGGTGACGGTTATGATCTATATGATAGGTTCGGAGCTTGAGAGCAGTAAGGCTGAGGCAAGTGATGATATAGGCGAAATGCTTGCTTCGGGTATCGGAAACAATGTTAATGTACTGATACAGACCATGGGGACGAATCAATGGCATACAGCCGGCATAGCCTCGGATCGTACTCAGATTTACAGTATTAAGGACGGAGAACTGAATCTTGAACGCAACTACCGCGAGCAGCTTGATTCCACTTCTCCTGATACACTGGCTGATTTCATTAAGTTTGGCAAGGACAATTTCAAGGCCGACAGGTATATGCTTCTGTTCTGGGATCATGGCGCAGGACCGGTATACGGCTTCGGATATGATGAACACATGACGGAAGATGACAGCCTGACTCTTGATGAGATCACAACTGCATTTGACAGGAATAAGGATGTTCATTTCGATATTATCGGAATGGACTGCTGTATCATGGCCAATATCGAAACATGTAATGCACTGGCACCTTACTGCAGTAACGCCATACTGTCTGAGGATTTCGAATCAAGCCTCGGCTGGGAATACAGTGCATGGATGAGGGAGCTTGAAAACAATCCCGGGATTGCTTCGGATGAGCTTGGAAAATGTGTGATAGACAGTACAGTATCCACTAATGAGAACAGCCCGGAAGGCAGAAGCACAACCATGGTTTATGTTGATGCCACAAAGACCGGAAGTGTTTTTGACAAGTGGATCAGATATGCGTATGAGCACGAGGATGAGCTTCTGGCGATGAATTACAGTACCCTTTATATCGGAGATGAAAACCTGACAAG
>JAEEHY010000232.1 GCA_016281085.1 Lachnospiraceae bacterium | reverse complement strand
TATGCTCCGCGGGCAATGGCCTCATTGCCAAGCATCATGACTCTTTTATTATTTTCATCCATCAAAAACAAATCTCCAGTATATTTATTTATGAAACCTTTATCTCTCTTATCCAGCCCTTAGGTGCATCTACCGTTCCCATCTGGATTCCGGTAAGTGTATCATAAAGCTTGCGGGTAACAGGTCCCATTTCATCCATTCCCGAAGGGAAGCATATATCCTTACCGTGATCGTTTATCCTGCCCACCGGGGAGATAACAGCCGCGGTACCGCACAATCCGCACTCTGCAAAATCCTTCACCTCATCAAAGTATACCTCGCGCTCCTCAACCTCAAGTCCGAGATAATCCTTTGCAACAACCATGAGCGAACGCCTGGTTATGGAAGGAAGTATGCTGTTTGACTTGGGAGTTACGAACTTGCCGTCCTTTGTGATAAACATAAAGTTCGCGCCTCCGGTCTCCTCAACCCTCGTCCTTGTTGCAGCATCAAGATACATATTCTCATCAAAGCCTTCTTCATGAGCTTCAACGATTGCATAAAGGCTCATTGCATAGTTAAGTCCGGCCTTGATATGTCCTGTTCCGTGAGGTGCCGCACGGTCATAATCACAAACCCTTATGGAAATAGGCTTGGCTCCGCCCTTGAAATATGGACCCACAGGTGTACCGAACAGCCTGAACTGATACTCTTCTGCCGGTTTAACCCCTATTACCGATGAACTCGCAAACATATAAGGCCTCAGATACAGTGTCGCACCCGATCCGTAAGGAGGAACATACGCTGCATTGCCTGCCACTACCTTATCTACAGCCTCAAGAAATCTTTCCTTGGGAAATACAGGCATCTTAAGCCTCTTGCAGGTATCGATCATACGCTCCGCATTAAGATCCGGCCTGAAGGTGACTATCCTTCCGTCCTTTGTCGTATAGGCCTTAAGTCCCTCGAAACAGGTCTGGGCATATTGAAGCACACCGGCACATTCGCTGATGGTAACGGTATTGTCTTCAGTCATGACACCGTCATCCCAGGCTCCGTCTTTAAAATTGGAAACATACCTTACATCCGTGGGCATGTAGCCAAATCCTATGTTTGCCCAATCGATATTTTTCTTATCCATATCACTCATCTCCTTTGATTTGTCATAAGGTTGCGGATCACTTATGAAGATTTTTGTTTTCATAATCCACTTCACACTACCTTTTAGGTATTTCCATTAGAATAATATATACGATATTTGTTTTTTATGCAATAAAAAGAGGACAGTTTTCATTTACATGAGGGTGCACCTGTGTTATACTAAATTGTGTATTGTGTGATTTTAATGCCATCATGTGACACGACAGTGGATAAAGCATAAAGATTTTATATGTAAATCCACGATTATGCAGACCGGAAGGTAAGATCATGGCCGTATTTCACAAAGTAAAAGAATTACTGTTCAAGGACGTGGCGGGTGAGAACCAGTTAAGTGACCTCTCGGTACTTATTCGTATGCTCTGCCTTGTTAACTTCTTCTTTAATTTTATATTGACAATATTCTTTGCAACATCACTGCATTCGGCCCTGTACCGTTGGTCGATAGCCTTCAGCATTACTTATCTGCTCATTCTCTGGATGACGTATTGGGGTAATGCTTCAGGAACCGTATTCGTATACTCGGCGGCAATGCTGTTTACCATGATAGCCTATTCGTTTGCTTTGGGACCTACGGCAGGCTTCCAGTTTTCGCTTTATTCCCTTATACTGCTATTCTGTTATAAGACGGATGACAGTCCCGCGATCAAATATGTTGTTTCCTTTATTATATCGGTTGCCATCGTAGGCATCTGGGTATACCTCACGATCGCTGATAAGGTTGTTGAATTCAGCCACTCGCAGGACATAAGCATCGTGCTTACCGATACGCTGTATCTGTCGGTTACCTTCGTTACCATCGCGAACTTCTACTATCTCAAGTTTGCTTCCAGCGAGCACAAGATCGTTAAATACGCCAAGAAGCTCGAGAAGCTTGCAACCATGGATCCTCTTACACAGCTGACCAACAGACGAGGCATGATGGATCATCTGGACCGCTATATCAAGGACAGCAACAGCGAAGGAACGCTTGCTCTCGCGCTCAGTGATATCGACTTCTTCAAACGTATTAATGATACATACGGTCATGATGCGGGAGATTATGTTCTCGTCGAATTGGGCAAAATGTTCAATGACTTTATGAAGGACAAAGGACGGATAGCAAGATGGGGCGGCGAGGAATTCCTGTTCGCTTTTGAGAACAACAACGGCGATTACGCTTACGAGCAGCTCAGCAAGCTTAAGTACCAGATAGAGAAAACAACCTTCAAGTTCAAGGATTTCACCTTCTATGTAACAATGACCTTCGGTCTTGAGGAATTCGACGACAGCATCGGCATCCAGAAGACTATAGAGCATGCGGACTCCAAGCTCTATCAGGGTAAGGCGGAAGGAAGAAACAGGATCATATATTGACGCACAAAATGCCTCTTCAGATGAAGAGGCATTTTTTTATTTATCTTATTTGCCTACCTTGTTTTCCATATTTATACCGCTACCGGTATCGTTATCTGTTCTCCGTACTTATAATCATCCAGCCTCACATCATCCTTAGTAAATTTGTAGAAATCCTTTATTTCAGGATTGAGCCAGAATTTGGGAGCATCATATACGGGGCGTTCTATAAGCTCCTTTACAAGTTCTATATGTCT
>JAEEHY010000231.1 GCA_016281085.1 Lachnospiraceae bacterium | reverse complement strand
GAGGGTGATTCCGAAGATTACAGACAGCAGTTTGAAAATACGAAATCCGCCAAGCTTATCGATCTGCGTGCACAGAGGGATTCAATACGCAATGCGGCCGGTAATGGAGATATAAGGTCGGAATGCTCCGGAAAGATTTATGATATGAATCTTTATACCGGTTTTGCGGTTGCCAAGGGCAGCAGAGTCGCTTCCCTGCTTGTGGGAAATCTTAAGGATTCTGAAGTAATATGCTATGTTCCCCTGACTGATGTCAAGAAGATAAGGACCGGAATGAACGTGTTTATCTATCCTTCTACGGTTAAAAAAGAGGAATACGGGCATATCAACGGTTTGGTCACCGAGATCAGTAATCATGTGGAAACCGAAGATGATATGGAGCTCCAGCTTGGAAGTAAGAGCCTTGTTGCTGACTTTTCAAAGGAGGGCCCTGTGGTTGAGATGAGGTGCTCCCTGAATAAAGACGCCGGTACTGTGAGCGGATTTGAATGGAGTACGCAGAAGGGAGCCATGGTCCCGCTTGAAGCAGGAACGGTCACCGGCCTTAAGGTAATAACCGAGAATAAGAGACCTATAGATCTTTTTGTTCCTTATCTGATCAAGAAAGCCAATTTCGAGATTGAACAGGATGAAGGAGCCAAGTAACGTATGAAACAGCCTGAATCTCCTGAACAGATAGCAAAAAAATACCATAACAGATCAAAGAAAAAAAAGAGATGGATCAGGATGAAGTATGTCCGTACTCCTTCCGTGTATCAGATGGAGGTGTCCGAGTGCGGGGCTGCGTCGCTGTCAATGATCCTTCAGCATTATGGCAGATATGTTCCGATGGAGGAGCTCAGAGTCGAAACAGGTGTTTCCAGGAACGGATGTAATGCCAGGAATATATATAAAGCCGGAGAACACTACGGAATGAAGGTTGAAGCTCATGCAAGAGAGCTTGACAGGATGTTGGAAATGAATAAGCCTCCGTGTATGCTGCATTGGAATTTCTCGCATTTTGTGGTTTTTGAAGGGAAGAGAGGTCGATATTACCATATCAACGATCCGCAGATCGGTCACAGAAGACTGACAAGGAAGGAGATGGAGGAGGGATACTCAGGGACTGTCCTTCAGTTCACTCCGACAGACAGCTTTAAGAAGTCCGGAACCAAAAGGACTCTCTTAAGCTTTATGAGGAAACGTCTTAAAGGACAGAATAAAGCTCTCGCCGCAATTCTTTTTTTGGGGATCGCGCTGATACTTCCCGGTATACTGAATTCCTTATTCTTTCAGATATTTGCGGATGATATCATTATTGATGCCAAGTATAACTGGATGAAGTGGCTTCTGATCACCATGCTGCTGACTGCTTTGTACGATGCATATTTTACATATATCCAAAGAAATCTGCAGCTGATGCTCCGTATGAAGATGACACTGCTGTCGGTTGATAAAATGATAGCTCATATGCTCAGGCTTCCCATGAGCTTTTTTGAACAGAGATATGCGGGGGATCTTGCACAAAGAGTTACAAATAATGCCCTGGTATCGAATTTCCTGTCAGGACAGCTTGTGGGTGTGTTTGTCAGTCTTTTTACTTCACTTTTCTATTTGATCATCATGATTTTGTACAGTCCGTCACTGGCACTTGTGGGTTTAGTGCTTTCGACTGTTTCTGTTATCATAGCTTCCGTTATATCTAAAAAAATATATGGAATGGCTATGAAATTCGGAATGGACAACGGTAAGCTTATGGGTGCTTTGTTTAACGGCCTTACCGCCAATTCGTCGCTCAAAGCCGTCGGAGCGGAATATGAATATACCGGTAAAGTGCTGGGGTATTATACGGAGGTCAATATAAACGATCAGAAGCTGGGACATACTCAGGCGGTTCTTGATGTCATACCGAAGATGCTTGGCAATGTCAATACGGTAACAATACTGGTTTTGGGAAGCCTTGCTGTTATAGACGGCCGAATAACCGCAGGTATGATCATGGCATTTACCGGATTTCTCGGATCCTTCTCCGGACCGTTTGAAAACATTGTGTCATTTGTCAGAAGCATGCAGCAGGTAAAGAACGATGCGGCAAGAGTTGAAGATATCATGAACTATGCCGAGGAGGATTACTACGGTTCCGTAAAAGAGGAGGAACTTGAAGGAAGCAAGCTGCGCGGAGAGATTGAGTTAAGGGATATCAGCTTTGCATATGGTAAGCTTGACCGTCCTTTTATCAGGAATTTTAACTTTCATGTTGTAAGCGGACAGACAGTAGCGCTGGTAGGTGCATCCGGATGCGGTAAATCAACGGTATCCAAGATGCTCAGCTGTCTTTATAAACCATGGACGGGAGAGATAATCATTGACGGTGAAAATATAAATGATATTCCCCGAAGCGTGATCAATTCGTCTGTATCTGTTGTTACACAGGATATAGCTCTTTTTGATGCGTCAATTTATGACAATATTACAACGTGGAATTCAACGATCCATCAGGAGGACGTATTCAGGGCGGCTAAGGACGCATGTATACATGATGAGATAACATGCAAGCCGGGTGGATATGATTATATGCTTAAGGAAAACGGATCAAATATGTCAGGTGGACAGAGACAGAGAATAGAAATAGCCAAGGCACTCGCGACCGATCCCACAATACTGATCATGGACGAGGCGACCAGTGCACTTGATGCCACCACAGAGAAGAAGATACTTGATAATATCAAGAGACGTCACTGTACCTGCATTGTGGTAGCACAGAGACTGTCAACGATCAGGGACTGTGATGAGATAATAGTCATGCATAAGGGTGTCATTAAAGAACGCGGTACACATGAACAGCTGATGCAGACCGGGGGATTGTACAGGAAGCTTGTTTCAGAGGCGGATTGATAATGAAGATTGTACTTACAGGCTCAAAAAAATATCTTACAGCCAATCCAACAGAATATGTCTATGTTGAAAGAGGAACAGTCTATGTTTATGTGGTCAATATAGAAAACGATGTCATAGGAAGAAGTATCTTTTTGACCGAAATAACGGAGAACTGTGATATTCCGACATTGTCTGCCGCAGATCCCGGCAGGACTTCGTTCTATCAGTTTCTTATTATAGCTGCGGAGGAGGCGGGCCTTGATTTAAGAGCGGAAGATGGAGACAGAGAGAAAAGACGCGAGAGCTTCCTTGAGAAGACAGGGCTTACGTATGGCGGGAATAAGGGTTTTTCGGAAACCGTAATAGAATGGTATCAGAATAAGCTTATCGATGAAGAGGAGACGATCAGAAACAGAAAGATCGAACAGAATAAGGTACGTGAGAATAAGGTCTCACTTATGGGATCCGTATTCAGGAACAGCAGGAGTATCATATTTGAAGAGAATACGGAATCGGCACTTTATAATGTGATAAGTGTTTATTGTGATTATCTTAACATAGATGTCTGCTCGTATCAGTCTCTTGTTTCATCCTGTGGAACAGATTTTTCCATCTACGATATTGCGAGGATGTCACATTTTGTTGTGCGTAAAGTAAGGCTTAAGGATGACTGGTACAGACATGCCGATGAACCATTTATTGGCTTTAACAAGACCGGAAATACACCGGTTATCTGCATTCCTGGTAACAGGGGCAGATATATAATGTATGATTATGAAAAGAAAAACAGCACCACTGTTGACGAGGTGGAGGCTTCATGGCTGGATGATGAAGCTTTTGTGGCTTATGAGCATCTGCCCTACGGAAAGCTTAAGCTCTCGGATGTGATAAAGTACGGATTAAAGCATGTGAACAGGTCAGACATGGCAAGCTTTTGCATAATGTATCTGCTGACTACCCTTGTGGGACTGCTGTTACCCATGCTTAATGAAATGCTCTATGACAAACTGATACCGTTATCACAGCCGGATCCTATCGAGCAGATCGGAATGGTCATGTTCTGCGTTATGGTGGGAAATCTGTTTTTTCTGCTTGTGCAGAATCTTGCCAGTTTCAGA
This sequence comes from Lachnospiraceae bacterium, assembly GCA_016281085.1. Classification (GTDB taxonomy): domain Bacteria; phylum Bacillota; class Clostridia; order Lachnospirales; family Lachnospiraceae; genus UBA2868. Next base: position 13,654 of record JAEEHY010000231.1, on the reverse strand, counting down.
GGTGTAAAAAAGGTAGAGTATTCCATAATGGCCGCATCTTATGACCGGTTGTTCAGACTGCCTCAGAGCTTTGTGGAATCCTTCGGTACAACGGAGCTCCTTGGCAGGATAAACGCAATCCCGGCGGTGTTTTCAAGTACTGTATCATCAGGTGTCTCTGCATTTATGGGGATGATACTGTCGTTGTTCTATCTGTGGAAGATGTTTGACAAAAGCTCTGTCCTTGCGTTTCGCGGAATGATGGTGACTCTGATTTCGGGTGTGGTCATGTATTTTTTCGGAAGACTGAGGATAGATCCCGAGAGAGAGAGGCTTAAAAAAAGTACTGATGCCGGAACGATCTTATACCAGCTTATTGCCGGAATATTAAAGATAAAAATTTCCGGTATTGAGAACCTTGGTCTGTATGAGTATCAGAAATCAAATACGGAAGCGCTTAAGTACGAAACAAAGAGTGTAAGGATAAATCAGATCGGAAATGCGGTTACGACACTTATATCCATGCTGTACACGGGACTTATATATTACACAGTAGTAAAGAAAAGACAGGAGCTTTCACTGGGTGAATATACGGCTTTTAATGCAGCTTACGGAATGTTTACTTCGGCAGCGCATCAGCTTATCGGTTTCTTTCTGACCAATGCCAATCTGATACCTGCAATGGACAGGATTAAGCCGTTGTATGAGCATGAGGTGGAGAATAGCCGGGCGGCAACAAAGACAGGTCCTCTGGACGGAAGTATTGAGGTGAATCATATTGATTTTTCATATGACGGTGAAAACCTGCTTATTCTTAAGGATATATCTTTCAGAGTGTCTCCGGGTGAGTATATAGGAATAGTCGGACCATCCGGTTGCGGAAAGTCAACGCTGCTTAAGTGTATGCTCGGATTTGAGAAACCGACAAAGGGTAAGATATATTATGATGATAAGGATATCGACAATCTGGACAAGTGTGACCTTAGAAGACGAATGGGAGTAGTACTTCAGGACGGACATCTTGTCATGGGAAATATCCGGACCAATATTACATTGGCTTCTCCCGATATGGATATGGAGGCCATAGGCAGACTGCTGGATGATGTCGGTCTTAAGGATGATATAAATCAGATGCCGATGGGTATATATACCAATGTATCCGAGGGCGGAGGAACGGTATCGGGAGGCCAGAAACAGCGTATACTTATTGCAAGAGCATTGGCAAACGATCCCAAGATAGTAATGTTTGATGAAGCAACCAGCGCACTTGACAATATAACACAGCAGAAGGTCTGTGAGACGCTGGCCGAAAGAAATATGACAAGGATAATGATAGCCCACCGTCTGTCGACCGTTAAGAACTGTGACAGGATACTGGTAATGGACGATGGCAGGATCGTGGAAACCGGGAACTATGCTGAGCTCATGGAGAAGAAGGGACTGTTCTATGAGCTTGCCAAAAGACAACAGGTGTAGACTGATGAATGGATATGAAAAAAAGCTGGCTCTTATGACAAGAGAGCAGATGGGAGAAGAAGAGTATCAAAGGATCAGGGTGCTTACCGGAAATATGAAGAGGATAGCGGATCTTATGACATGCATTCCGGGGGCTATTGAGGAATTCGAAGAAGACACCGGAGCTTTTCTTGAGAAGCATGGTCTTGATATGCTCGATCCCGATGAGATGAGACTTATATTTCTTTCCGAAAACAATGACTACAAGGCTGAACTGTTCAGGTCACCTGATGTACTCAACAGGATAAGCGAGTCAATGTTCCGCTATGTACAGTTTACTCAGAATAAGCTTGTATTCAGGGATTATTTAAGAGATAAGGGCTGCGTTCCCGCAAACAGGAAGGTTGCCGTATGGAGAGAAAGAAATAACAGGCGCTGCGACGGTGCACTGGGAGGTGTCAATCTGTCATTTATCCATGCGACTCTTACGATAGAACTTGCTGAGGGATGCTCCGTAGGATGTGATTTCTGCGGTCTGGGTGCAGGCAGGCTTAAGAAGGTGTTCAGATATAATGATGGGAATGCCGAACTGTTTGCGGGTGTACTTAAGGTTCTTCATGAGGTACTTGGAGATTCGGCGGGTTTCGGAATGATGTATTTTGCCACGGAACCGCTTGATAATCCGGATTATGAGAAGTTTGAGGATATATTCTTTAATGAATTCGGTATACTGCCGCAGATCACAACAGCCGTATTTGACAGGGACATTGAGAGGACAAGGCGCCTTGTACATGAACTCGATGAGAAACGGGGATTTATACACAGGTTCAGCCTGAGAAGTCTTGAAATGGCACAGAAGGCACTGGCGGAATTCACTCCGGAGGAGCTTGTGAATGTCGAACTGATCACGCAGTATGAGGAGAGTCCTTATTTTCTTCCGTATACGGTAGTGGGGAGTGAGATAGAAAATAAAGACAAAAGACGAAGAACGAGGGAGAATGCCGGACTGATCGATGAAGCACTGGCAAGAACACTTGATGCGCCTCTTCTTAATAATGAGATCAAAAGGCTTAAGAAGCTTAAGTATGTTGATCCCGGAACTATATGCTGTGTTGACGGTTTCAGGGTCAATATGTGCAGAAAGACAATAAGCATACTGACACCATGCCATCAGACACCGGAATACCCAAACGGAATATCTGAAACAGAAGAGGTGATTTTTAACGATGCGGAAGACCTCCGTAATAAGATATTCATGCTTATTGAGAAGTACATGCCGGAAAGTGTACCTTCCGATGAAGTGCTTAAGCTGTATGATTATCTCAGGCTTGAAGATACTGAACAAGGGAAAGCACTGGTAAGTGAAATAAGCGGTTATGTACTTCCGATCGGGAATTACGATAAAAAAGCAGATAAGGAGAACAGACCCAATATCGCTGTTAAAGTTGTAGAAAAACTGCTGGAAGGGAAGTATAATAAAAATGAGCTGGTAAGAAGTGTTATGGAGGAGGATAATGCTGCTCCCGAAAACGTATACTGGATGATAAACCAGATGTGGAAGCAGGGCCTTATAGTAGATTCCGGGTTCTTTTGACAATAAATTATTTGTAACGTATAAACCGTCGGGGGGAAGCGTTTGTTATCATTGCGGATACTGTAAGGGAACGTGAAAGCGGTCTGTAGTGACAGGATATGAGATAACGGTAAGGAAATATGGAGAGATTTGCACGTAAGGAAGATGAATATAAGATCGGATGGATCAAGAGATTTATGGAATATGAATCCATGATCCCGGGTTTCCGTGAAGAGATAATGAACGATCCTGAGAATACGCTTAAGAAGTATGGATTTCCCCTGGCCGTTGAAGAGGTTTCATTCCTTCCGTCAGATCCTGAGGATATTTATACACTCAGACCCGCATTCCCGGAAAGTGATGCATCAAAGTACGCGGATTTCATGAGGACCAAAATATCCTTCAGGGAAGAAATAAAGGAGGCAGGCACACCGGCAAACGATATGATGCGCAAATGGCATAAACGCCAGAAGGGAAGGTGCCTTGCCGAGCTTGGAGCAAGAAGTGATGTGCTGGTTTATGTACCGTTTACGATCGAGCTGGCTGACGGCTGCTCGGTGGGTTGTAAGTTCTGCGGACTGAATGCCGGACAGCTTAAAAGTGTTTTCAGATATACTGATGAGAATGCATTGCTGTTTAATGAAGTTCTTTCCGGTGTAAAGGAGCTTATCGGTGACGGTGCAGGCTGCGGAACAATGTATTTTGCCACGGAACCGCTTGATAATCCGGATTATGAATTCTTTCTTAAGGATTATGTAAGGATATTCGGAAAGATACCTCAGATAACTACGGCAACCGCATTGAAGCATACTGAGCTTCTTCACAGACTTCTTAAGGAAATTAATGAAGAAGGAAAAACGATATACAGGTTTTCTGTATTGTCTGAGAAGGATGCCCTGAAAGTATTTGAGGAATTTACTCCGGAGGAGCTTGTTTATACCGAGCTTATCCCACAGTATGAGAATGCTCCGCAGTCGGGATTTGTCAATGTGGGAAGAAAGGGAAAAGACAGCGGGGAATACGGCGATACCATATCCTGTGTGACAGGTTTTATTGTGAACTTCAGCAGGAAAACAGTAAGGCTTACCGCTCCAACATATGCGTGTGAGAAGTATCCTACCGGTGAGATCATCTTCGAGACGGCTGAATTCACGGATGCCGGCAGCTGCATAGATGTAATGAAGGCTATGATCTCAAAGTATATGAGTAATATCATAGGACCCAAGGACAGGGTCAGATTGAAAACAGGACTTACATACAGAACAGAAGGGGATGAGATAATTGTTGAGGGAGGAAAGGGAGCCCGCTTTAATATAGCTGCCTCGGAGGGCAGTGATATATATAAAGAAATGCTTGTATTATTCTCAAGCGGATACCACACTAAGAGGGAGATAGTGGCACAGATACTGAGCAGGTATGAGGGAATGCTTGTCCGAAGTGATACTTTCCACTATGCGATCAACCGTTTGTGGGAGCTGGGTATCCTGGAGCTTGAGAGTGGAAAGGTTTGACAAGAGAAAGGAGAAAATCAGTATGGCTGACGAAAGCAAAGAAAACGTTCAGGAACTGACGCAGGAGCAAAAGGATGAGCTTAAGAAACGCATTGATGACCAGATGCAGAAGCTCGGTGAGGTGTTCTCTCAGTGTTGGGAGTCTGAGGAATTCAAGAAGGCATTTATGGAGGATCCCAAGGCAATATTCAGGGAGTATGAGATCAATTACGATGATTCCAAGGAATACAGGATAATTGATACTCCCGAGAAGACCATGATACATGTTCTTCCGTATGAGGGTATCCGGCCTGCCATGGAGAAGCTTAATGAGATCCTGATGAAAAACGTAAATGATCTTGGTGATGAGGATGCCAAACAGCTTCTTCTTGAAGACTGGAAATGGCAGATATATCAGTGTACGGAAGATATAATCTACATGCCGATACCGCTGTGCCCGGAGAATCTTACTCCTGAGGAGCTTGAGATGGTTAATGGAGGATGTCTTCTGTTGGCTGCATTTTTCGTATTTGTTGCCGAGGCGGTGGGAACGGTTACATCTGTTGCCGTAGTGGTTGAACTTGCCATTGCCGCAACAGTATTTCAGGCTGTGGCAGCCATTGCGGGAGTGCTTGCCGTTGTGCTTGTACAAACATTGGCAGCCTGGACCAATGTTGCAGCGACAGGCGCTATTGTTCTTCAGTTTAATACATCGCTCGGATGGGGCGGAGATAATACCGGACAGCAGACCACACCATCCGCCGATCCGAATAAGAGATTGAGAGGCCGTTGACCGGATAGAGCCAAAACAGCGAAAAATACGAAGTATTTTGAAACTGTTCTGAATGGTTGAGTAATATAAAGTCGTACAAAGAAGAGGGGTAGTGATTTGAGTAAGGGGAGCAGGGCCAGGAGAATGAGAAGAAGAGGGTTGCTGACAGTATCGGCAGCCCTTGTTCTGATTGTAGCAGTCACGGCATGTGCAATGCGATTTATAAACAAAGAAAAGAAAGAAACCGGACAGTCAGAGGATACGGTTGCATCATATGTATACGGTACAATGGACAGATATCTTGCTGCACCGTCAGTTCCTGCAACCGCAGGAAGCTACACGCAGCATCTTGTTACAGTCACTTCCAGTCCGGCTTCCGGAGGAAAGGTAACGCCGAGCACATATGTAGTCGACGGTTCCGAGCTGACCCTTACAGCTGCAGCCAATGAAGGCTATATGTTTACCGGATGGTCAACAGACAGCGGGAGCAGCATCGTAAGTACATCGGCGAAATATGTGACTGCACCGGTCAGCGCTGATGTTACATACACAGCAGTATTCAAACGTGTGAGCTGCACTGTGATCCCATATGCCGCCGTGGAATCTGACACACCGGTTGCTAGCAGCTGTCTGGGAGGCTATGTCACAGGTGGCGGCATGGTGTCTGAAACGGTAACAGCTGTAGTCAGTGCTGTTGCAAACGACGGATACAGTTTCCAGAAGTGGAAATATATTAAACCTGACGGAACTGAGGGAGAATCTGCGGAAGCATCTCCGAGTGTCGGTCTTGAAGGAAGCGGAGCGCAGATCGAGATCAGTTCATCCGACAGCACGATTTATGCTGTGTTTATAAGAACCGCTCCGTCTGATGCATCCAATGTGGTCATAACGGCATCCATTGTACCGTCTATGGGGCATATAAAAGAAGGAGGATCCGGGGATATGCCTTCTGAATCGGGTTCGTCCACTACTGTTTTTATGTGTAAAAGAGATAACATAGATCCTCCGTATCTTAACTGGTATGTTCCTGTGGGTGATGCATCAAAGCACGGCTCGACGGAAACCACAACCGAATATTCATACAGGGAGATCATCATAGAGTATGATGAACTGGATAACGGAAAAAAGGTAGTCAGGAGAATATCCGTTGGACAGAATGATGATGGAAAAGGGGATGCATCAAAATATGATTACGATAATGGAAGCGGCAGAGGATATATTTGCCTGCAGCAGTATCTGTACGGCAAAAATGTTAATTCTTTTGTAAATGTTTATGTTATTTATAAAGCATATGATGCATCATTTGAAAGAACATATTCTCTGACAACCGCAGCAAGTCCCGAAGGGTACGGAACTACTTCGGGAGATATGTCAAACAGCAGCAGCTTTACAGGTAATGCCAATGCTACACCAAAGGAAGGATATGCCTTTGATCACTGGGAGTGGGTTGAAGAAAACGGCAATTTAAGACAATCAACAGACAATCCGCTTTCTGTATCCGTTACAGGCCAGATCACATGTATCGCATATTTTACCAAAGCGACCTGCAGAGTTGATGTTGCATCTCTTACACCTGCAGCCGGTGGTATGGTCTCGAAGGGAATCGGAAGCTGTGAATATAATTCAGATGTTGCGGTGGAGATCAGTGCAAATGAAGGCTATGAGTTTCAAAGCTGCAGCTATACGACTAAGGATGGGATCACACATTCATTTGATTCGTCGGTTTTTACAATACCAAAGATCAAGGAAGATATTTTTCTTAATGTGCAGTTTAAGCAGACGAAATTTCTGGTATCTGCCAAGCCGGAACCTCTGGGAAATGAAGAAGGAAGCTATAATAAGGTTAAGATAAGTAACGGAAGTACGGACAGTGAAACGGATACCACAAATACGACAGTGGAAATGCCGTTTACTTCATCAGGTTCAGTAACTCTTACGGCAACAGCCAATAAGGCCGCAGGATATAAATTTGATAAATGGGTTGGAACTGACGGGTCAACTTCAACAAGCAATCCTTTTAATCCCGCCGGTATTCAGGATGATGTGACGTATACAGCACGGTTTGTAAAAGATAAATATGTGATCAGCGTATATGCCGATCCGGAAACAAACGGAAGCGCTTATGTATATGATGCTTCTTCTTTCGGGGCTTCCAACATGCTGACAAGTCTCGAGGTGGAAATAGGGAAAAGTGCAAAGATAGAAGCTAAAGAAAACGACGGTTATGAATTTTTGTACTGGACAACATCATCGGGAACCCGGTTATATGAAAAGACTGTAACCCTTACGGATATAAAAAGTGATGAAGCATTCACAGCTCATTTTTCAACAGAGCTTCAGGTTGTTGTCGGGCATACACCTGACGGAGCAGCCGAAGTTAAGCTTGATGTGGAAGGCGGAGCTGCAGGAAGCTTTGCTCCGGACGGAACTTATACCATTAAGCATGGAGACAGTGTTGTGCTTACAGCAAAAGCAACGGACGAAACGAAGTACAGATTCGTCAGGTGGCAGGACGGTTCGGGCTTTAATTATACAGAGAACCCCGTGAAAATAGTCAATGTCACTTCTCCCGATACCTTTGTGGCCGTTTATGAGCCGATCAAATGTATGATAAGTGTGAATGAGGACCCGGTCGACGGTGGCAAGGCTTATGTTAAGGGAGAGGGATCCTCGGAATACAAGAGAGGGTCAGATGAAGTCGAAACCGGAAAGGGAGTTCAGCTAAAGGCTGAACCTTCGGCCGGTTACAGTTTCCTTTACTGGACATCTTCGACAGGTACCCGGTATGCGGACAATGAACTTAGAATAAGCAATGTCGGAAGTAACGAAACATTTACTGCTCATTTCGGTAAACAAACGGCGACTTTGAATATATATACAACGCCGGATGGTGCCGGTGAGGTACAGCTGTCCGGAGTGACAAGAGGCGGATCGGCTGCTGCATCCGTAAGGGATGGTAAGCTTGAGGGACAACAGGTTGACGGCGGAACAAACGCAACACTTACTGCTTTTTCAAAGGATGAAAACAAATATAGATTTACTCGTTGGGTTGACAGCAGGGGAAACAGCTACAGTACCAACCCTTTGGAGCTTGTAAATATTGTTGCGGATGAAACCTATACAGCAGTATTCAGTTCGGCAACCGATGTAAACAGCATTACTGTCAAGGCATCACCGCCCGAGGGAGGTACGGTATCCAAATTTGTCGGAGAGGATGGCAGTACCACTATTAAGGCGGAAGCAAACGAAGGCTACAGTTTCCTGTACTGGATGACTTCATCGGGTACTAAACTGACCGCATCAGAGACTGCTGTCAGCAATGTGGGCTGGGATGAGGTATATACGGCATATTTTGGTAAAACAAAGGTGACAGTTAACGCAGCTATATCGCCTTCGGACGCCGGTACCGTTAAAGCCGCGGGAACCGAAAACGGTGCATCTAAAACGGATACAGGTGCGTCGATAAGCGGATTTACGGTTGATGGAGGGACTAATGTAACTCTGACCGCATTTGCTGTCGATGAGAACAAATACAAGTTCGTAAAATGGGAGGACAGCAGGGGGAACAGTTACAGCACCAATCCTCTGGAGCTTGTGGATGTTGAAGCGGATGAAACGTACACAGCCGTATACAGTTCAACGGGAGATGTAAATGAGATAACTGTCAAGGCATCACCACCGGAGGGTGGACAGGTCTCAAAAGTAATAAACGGAGATGGCACTACAACCATCAATGCACAGGCTAATGCAGGTTTTTCCTTTATGTACTGGCTGTCTTCGTCAGGCACCAAAATGACGGAAGCTCAGGTCACTCTGTCCAATGTGGGCTGGAATGAGGTATTTACCGCATACTTTTCCAAGGAGAATGTCAGGGTTACCATAGATGTATCCCCTTCAGATTCCGGAATGGTTGAATTGAATGATAACGGATATGTATCGTCCGAGACCACATATGATATAGAGGGAGGCTCCAATATAACGTTGAGAGCGCAGTCAAATGACAGTACCAGGTTTAAGTTCGACAGATGGGAGGACAGCAGAGGGAATTTCTACAGCGATAATCCGCTTACAGTGGTGGATATAACTGCAGATGAAAAGTTCACGGCTGTTTTTACTCCGATAGATGAAGAGGTTGGATTCTCCGTAAAGGCTTCGCCGCCGAGCGGAGGAAGACTGAGCATGACCAAAAATTCCGACGGAACCTTTACCATTAAGGCACAGCCAAACAGCGGATACAGATATAAGGGATGGTATCTCGGAGATAAAAAGCTTACCGATTCGACAACTTATACGATAGTTAATGTTAAGGACGGCGATGTATATATTGCACGTTTTGAGATAATTAAAGGTTATGATGCAAGGACGGATATCTCAAGGGAACGCTTTGCCAACGTAACGAGAATATTTACGGCACCCTATTATACCGTTACCAGAGCTACTATGGAGATTATGGCGAGCAGTCAGGTTGCACTCGACAGACAGCTCGAGGGTAATCCGGCACCGGGTTCCAGGGAGTACGGAGCTTATTCGACGGTAAGGGAGATGAATGCAAAGAAATATGATAAATCCCATGACAGGTCGGCGCTTCTTATAGATGAGGTGCTTGTTACCACACATGGTGACATAGTGTCTGTAATTACAATAGAGGATCCAAGTGCTGAGGAAAAGTCGGCACAGTTCACACAGCAGAAATTCGGTGACAGATATAAGTATGAGATACTTACGATCAAGCAGATAACGGCTACAGAGGAATTTGCGAGAACACTTCACACTTATCTGCTTAAGGATACGGGGGTCAAATTCCAGGACAATGTATATATCCTGTTTGGCTCGGAGAACGGGCGAAACTCAAATTCCGGAATAAAAGGTTTCGACTGGGTGACCTGTGTGGCTGACGAAGCGGGAACCTTAAGATTTACGATCCCTTCTTTTGTATCGGGGGATGAGTTTATAGTGGTCCGTGTATGGCCGGAATAGTATAGGGAGGGAGATTGAATGAACGCAATAACGATAATAGCAAGCTTAAGTGTTCCTGTAATAGTACTGATAGTGGGACTGATCGCAAAAGCCAGACCCGCGCGGAATATTAACGGAGTCATAGGGTACAGAAGCAAGACATCAAGATCGAGCCAGGAAATGTGGGATAAGGCTCAGATGCTGATGGCAAAATATCTGATCATTATCGGGGTGATGCTGTTGGTTGTATCGGCAATTGCAGTGTTCGTTATGTCAAATGCAGTCAGCGGAAATTCAGCCCTGATCGGCGTATGTATACTGAACACGGTTCAGGTGGCAGCGATTGTTATGATGATACCGCTTGTGGAGTCGGGATTAAAGAAATAAATATGCGAACGGTCATTGCGTCTGCTCAGTGAAGCTTCTTATATCGTGATCCGAAAAGGTTTCATGAGCTTTTGCTATTTCGCGTACTTCATCGGCTGCTTCGACAAATATTTCCGCTATTGTCGGATCGAACTGGGTACCGGCACCTTCCCTGATGATATCCATTGATTTCTCAAAGGTGAAGGGTTCCTTGTAGCTGCGCTTGGATACCAGTGCATCAAATACATCGGCTACCGCCATAACCCTTGCGGACAGAGGAATGTCTTCGCCTGCCTTGCCGCTTGGATATCCTGAACCGTCCCATCTTTCATGATGATAGGTTGCCAGATTCTTGGCTTCCTTAAGATAGCCGCTGTCTGAGACCAGAGACATGGCGCTTGCAATGATCTGGTTACCGGCAGTGGTATGACTCTTCATCACGGCGAATTCCTCATCATTCAGACGACCGGGCTTGTTGAGGATCACATCACTTACCGTGATCTTACCGACATCATGAAGCGGGGCCGAGTTGATAACATCCGCAACATACTCATCTGTCAGGATATCGGGATACAGTCCTTTTTCCCTGAGCTTCCGGAGTATGAGTTCAACGTAAGCCGCTGTCTTGTGCACATGATCTCCTGTATTTTTATCACGGCTCTCGACGAGATCGGCAAGGACATAAATAAGTCCGTTCTGCATATGAGCTATCTCTTCGCCCTTGGCTTCGACTTCCTCCAGATATTTTACGGTCTCGGCAATTGTTTTGGAGAGCGATTCGTACAGATTCTCTATCTCGTCACCGGTTGAGATGTCAAGATGCTGCAGCCTGTCTACGCTGATGTCTCTTGCTTCTTCGGTGTCATACGCAAATTTCCTTGCAGACAGCGTCATGGCGGCTATGGGATATATAAGATGATAATCAACCAGCCAGATACACAGTGAGAGGATAAGGATATAAAAGCCGACAAACAGTGAGAATACCTTGGTCATAAAATTAAGGACCGACAGGCGTATATCCTCAACCTTGATATCTGCAGCAGCGTAGCATACACATTCCCCTTTGCTGTTGTATACGGGTGAAAATACAGTCAGCAGCTTTCCGAGGATCGTATCATCAAGAAGAGGGGGCAGTTCGTTTCCCGCAAGAAGATCGTTCCTGTACGGTTCCAGGTATTTTTCGAGTTCTATCACGGTTCCGGGTTCTTCTCCCTTTACATCCGGTGTGTCCAGATCAAATACAACATGGACTCCGTCCTCCATGAATTTGTATACATAGATATATTCAATATCCGGGTTACTCTTCCGTATTCTTTCGAGCCGGTTCTCAACCTCGGTATAATCGGATGCCGACCTTCCCTCTGACAGGTATTCATCAATTCTGTCCCCGTCCAGTGAATCCGATGCCAGAATGGCGGCGTTTGTACAGCTGTAAGTATACTGCTTCATTGCAAAGGTCTGGTACAGGAAGTAACTTATCATGGTGGTCACAACAGCGACAAAGAACATGATTACCGAGATTATCGTTATGATCTTGCTGCGAAGGGAAAATGACCTTGTTACATTCTTCTTTGCATCTCGAAGGGCCTCGTTTGACATAGGTGCCTGACGCCAGCCGGTAACCCACAGGGAAGATTTGATCTTTTCTGGAATAAGCCTGAGTATTAAGAATACAAGAACGACAGTGATGGCCTTGTCGACCAGGTCTATCGCTACGTCGGATACCACCTGGGCCCAGAAAACATTAAGGATACCCCTGTCAAGAAGAGATCTTGCAAAAGGAGCCGATATTCCTTCGCCCATGCCGTAACCGTACAGAAGGAAGGTAAGGATCGATCCGAGACCTCCTCCTATCAGTGCGAACAGGGGTATGGTTATGATGGCTTTACGGAACTTGTTATACCATCCCTTTGCTCCAAAGTATGATCCGAAGGTCGCTATAAGAGTGCTTAATACAACATAGTAAGCATTTCCCGGGTTGCCGTTCATATTTATGATGTTATTCAGGTAACCTACAAGGATACCGGGAAGATATCCGCACAGGATCGCAACCAGAAGCGTACCGACGTTGTCAAGATATAATGGAAGATTCATGACACCTGCCAGTCTTGACAGTATGAAATTAAGGATAACCGCTGCAGTTATAAAGGCTAACTGGTGTATCGGAAATCTGTGTTTAATGCCGGTTGTGATTTCGTAAGACTGTTTGTTGCTCATATAATTACCACCTCGGATATATTTTATCCCCCCTCAAGGCCATAATATATTATACAGTATTGTAGCACCGGCATAAATCGTTGTGAAGAGCAAATATTGTTTTGACCGGATGTATGATTAATGATATGATTTAAGGGTAAAAAGCCTGTCAACATCACAAAAGGTACTTGAAATGAAAAAGAATGCTCCTTCTGATAAATCTTCAAATAATGAATCCCTTAAGCTGTCCCCGTTTCAAAAGAAAATGATATTACTCATATGGGGAATAGCACTCATATTTTTTGCATCTCTTATATTCATTGTGGTAAAGATGTAGGTTCCCGTAATTTAAAACAGGGTAATTATTCAGAACAGTTGCCCTGATCAGAACAAAACAGGGTTGACAGTCCGGTTAAAAAGTTATATTATTTACCTACAAGTTTGGTAGGAGAATATACAGAGGTTTATTATGGCTGCAGGTTTTATGATCAAAAAGAATAATAACAGTGCATGCTGTCTGTGTTGTGTTGACACAGGCGGTTGATGTTGTACGGTTTATTGAACTGATTTCGCCTGTTCACATTCCGCAAGGTACGGATATGGGCAGGTTTTTTTATGCTCTGATAAGCGGCAGACAGGATGTGTATCAGTTGTCTGAGGAGCGTCGGCAGTATCGTGGATCAACGTGTGGGAAATAAACCGGATTGGTGATCGGATATTAAGAAAATCGGATATTAAGAAAGAGGTAGAAAAATGTACTATGGATCAATGCATGAACTCGTAGGTAACACGCCGGTTGTTAAGCTTGTAAACAGTGATGTCCCGGAGGATGTAAGTCTGTTTGCGAAGCTTGAGCTGTATAACCCT
>JAEEHY010000015.1 GCA_016281085.1 Lachnospiraceae bacterium | reverse complement strand
AACTATTCAGAACAGCACATATATTTTAAAATATGAACCGTCAAGCTTGCTTGTAAGGGGCATATTTTATAAATATATGTATTGGATGAATCCAAAACAGCGAAAAATACGTAGTATTTTGAGCCTGTTCTGAATAGTTACGGTAACTTTAATGCATAGTCGCCGAAAAAACAGAAGGAGATCAAAACTATGTACGTATTTATAAAGGAAAATAAACGAATAACTGTCCTCTTATTGATTTCACTCATTTCAATGATTCTGTCCGGATGTAATATAAACATAACCCACAACAATCCTTCCGATCAGCGTATATCCGACAGTTCCGGTGCAGCCGAAAATTCCGATATATCCGATGACTCCGACGCAGCCGAAAACTCCGATATATCCGATAACTCCGACGCAGCCGAAAACTCTGATATATCCGATGACTCCGGTGAGAATAAACGGACAGACTCAGGAGAAGAAAAAGCAGACGAGACGGTTTCGGGCAACAGGATCTATTTTGCCGCACCTCTTTTCAGCGAAGCAGAACGGGAATACAACCAGAAAATAGTTAAAATCCTTGAAAGTTACGGTTATGAAGTGTTCCTTCCTCAACGCGACGGATTCCTTGCTCCCGATCTTGAAGGAAAAACCGAGGAAGAGAAGATAGAGATCATTTTTCAAAAGGATAAAGAGGAAATTCTCAAGTCGGATATAGTATTCATGATCCTGGATGGCAGGGTTCCCGATGAAGGCGCCTGCATTGAGCTTGGTATTGCTTATGCAAACGGTAAAAGATGTTACGGGTTTAAGAATGATGCAAGATCTGTGGAAGCAGACATGGATCTTAATCCGATGATAGCCGGATGTTGCACTAAAATCTTTTACGATCTCAACGGAGAAGACCTGATAAGAACGCTGGAAGATTACCTGGAACACAACCAATTATAAGAGCGAGAGCACAACAATAACACCTGATGTCTTACTCGGTATTTTTCCGAGTCAGGGAGGATCGTCCAATAATTTCCTGTTTCATTCCGCAAACAGACCGGAGCTGTCGGCCATGCGGATCAGGGTATATATGGAATAATTCCACTTACGCAGGCTCATCTTCGGACTTTTATAATTCATATGAGCGTCCTCATCATCATACCAATAACAATTATCGTCATAGTTTCGCAATAAACGTCCGGCATACTCAGCCTTTAGATCAATATCGCCCGAATATTTATCTATCGCCCCTGCAGCATCGGAAGACAAATGATTAACAATATATGCCCTGTCATAACCCTCTATATGAGTAAGGTTGTAGCGTGCTATCTGATAATCCGGCCTTATGAAGGCAAAGACAATAAATGTTACTGTAAGAACTCCCAGGCTGTATTTATAGAACGGAAGCCCTGAAACGTATATGAATACACAGGTTCCGATCATAACAAGTCCGATCACGGTAAGAGCCCACAACACAAACAGTCTAAGAAAAGTCAGTCCATACGCATCTATATACAATACCATTCTGTAAGCCGATGAAAACAGCATTATAAAGGTGCAGGCCGAGATCAGGGTAAGCATGATCTTCAGCACGGTATTGTCCCTTGAATACTTGCGGCATACAAGAACAAGGACAAGATTTATGATGCATACAAATACCAGCTGATAGAAACCCTCATGCACGTACTCGGCATAGGTATAACCCGCCGGCAGCCTTCCGTATCCCATAAACAGATAAACAACCTGAATGGCGCAGTACATGCCGTACACAATGAGCAATACCACGCTGATGGTGATCGCAACAACAGGGTTCTTCGTACGCCTGTCCGGTACTGGCGTATCAAGCGCTTTACTCCGTTTGCGGAACCTCTCCATCAGCGCATATGCCGCGAAAAAAACAGCAACCGTCATAAATGATATCCCGAATATATTGTTAAGGAGCTCCTCATTTATATCAAACGAAAACAACTTCTCGAGTGCACGGGAAAATACGATATCCGATGAGGCAAGCAGCGGAAGCACCACCAAAAGGATAGGAAGCGATATCACAAGTCCCAGGAACACGTAGCCAATGTTGCTCTTTCCGGCGCGCACCGGCCTGTCATGGTGTGTATCTGCTTCAGCATTCGCCGCCTCGTCAGCGATCGTATCCGGTACTGTATATGAGGCTTCATCCACACTTTCCCTGCGGCTCTTAATATACGCGATCCCATCCTTTATGGGTGCCGGCAGAAAGCTCAGCGACGAGAATACAGTCGACACTATCGCTGCAGCATATCTGGATACGTCCCATGTCACATCGTCGTACAAATTGTGCAAAAACAGCGTAAAAAAGAGTACAAAAATAAAAGCCTTGTCAAATGCGATCAATACCTCACTGCCCGTTACGCATACGTTTATGCCAAGAGCCATGATCATAGTCATCAGAAAATAGGAAAACTTTTTCAAAGTAAGACCTTGCCTTCTCATATAATATAAGAAAATATACAAGGTCCCTGCGGCGAAAAAAGGGAAAGTCACCCCACTGTAGTTCTTATAAAGGCAGAAAGTGTAAAACAGTGCATATACACCACACCAAATGCTCATTTTAAAATCATGTGTTTTTGTTTCCATCAGTCTGTTCCTCCTCTTCCACATACTCAAACAAATCCCCGGGCTGACATTTGAGGATATCGCACAGCGCCTCGATCGTTGACACCTTGACAGCCTTAGCCTTGCCCGTCTTAAGGATTGACATATTGGCAAGCGTGATGCCCACACGGTTTGCAAGTTCACTCACGCTCATCTTACGTTTTGCCAGCATTACATCTATGTTAAATACCAAATGACCCATTTTTATTTCTCCCAAAAGTTGTCCATTATACAGTAAGCTCATTCTCTTCCTGAATATCAGCTGCTTTTATCACCAGGTGGGATACCGCCGCTGCACAAACCGATATCGACACTCCGAAAAAGACAACTATTATAATTACAAGCATTACCGCTGCCGCCGACATATCCAGGATCAGAAATATAACATGTGTTACAAATACAAATACCGAATCTGCCATTGCAAGATATGATACCCATTTAAGATACTTTGCCGTATCATACGAGAATGTTCTGTCCTTACTGATATTTTCTGCCACCTTCCAGCCAAGTACCAGCACCGCATAGCACGGAACGGCACTGATCCATATAAGAACAAGCCATGGCATCACATTTCTCTCAAGCATGCTGTTCTGTTTAACAAGATATGCCCCGAACCTTGGCATTATTACCGTGTAGATCAGCAGTCCGCATATACCGACTCCTGCTATAACAAATTTGATCCATTTAGCCAACGCATCCTGTTTCATTATTGTCTCCTTAAATTGAAATTTGAATTAGAGCTTTGAATTCAGCTGAATTCGAGTATCTTTTCAGCTATCTTTTCAGCTTTATAACGCAACAATACCACCACGCCAAACAAATGTCAATAATAATTTATCGTTTTTCGATAAATATTTATCGGGGCATAGAGAAAAAAACGTAACTATTCAGAACAGGCTCAAAATACTGCGTATTTTTCGCTGTTTTGGATTCATCCAGCATATATACTAAATTCGAAAATACCTCATTAAGTATATATGCATGGCTCACACTAAGCTCGAAAAAACCTCGCTAAGTGTTCTGCTCAAATACAAATATTT
>JAEEHY010000230.1 GCA_016281085.1 Lachnospiraceae bacterium | reverse complement strand
TTATGGAACAGTATAAACAGGAATTCATTGAATTTATGGTAGAAAGCAAGGTGCTTAAGTTTGGCGATTTTACTCTTAAGAGCGGACGTAAGTCACCTTTCTTTATGAATGCCGGAGCATATGTGACCGGTGCACAGCTTCGCAAGCTGGGCGAGTACTACGCAAGGGCGATCCATGATAATTTCGGCCTTGATTTTGACGTGCTGTTCGGACCGGCATATAAGGGTATTCCGTTATCGGTTGCGACAGCTATGGCGATCAGTGAGCTGTATGATAAGGATGTACGTTACTGTTCAAACCGTAAGGAAGTTAAGGACCATGGTGATACCGGTATTCTTCTCGGCTCCAAGCTGAGCGACGGTGACAGAGTGGTGATGATCGAGGATGTTACCACTTCGGGTAAGTCGATCGAGGAGACATATCCTATAATCATGGCGCAGGCAGATGTTACCATTAAAGGTCTGATCGTGTCGCTTAACAGGATGGAGGTAGGTCTTTCGGGTAAAATGAGCGCACTTGATGAGATCAGGGATAAATACGGGATCGAAGCAAGGGCAATTGTCAACATGGAAGAGGTGACAGGGTATCTGTACAACAGGGAAATGAACGGTGAAGTCCTGATAGATGATGACATTAAGGCTGCTATAGATAAGTACTACAGCGAGTACGGAGTAAGGTAATGCCGAGACCCAAAAAGATCAGGAAGAAAAAGAGTTTCATGTTTACTTCCAGACATTATTCCATGCTCAGCGTTGTGGCTGCGGCAATGGGACTGTTTTCGATAGCGGGACTGGTGCTGTCGGTGCTCGTTTCGTTTAGCGAGAAGGGAAATCCGCCTGTTCATATAGGCGGCGTAGGTCTGTTCGGAATGATAGGAAATGTTGTCGGAGCCTTCGCGGCAATGAACAGTCTTAAGGAACGCGATATTTACAGATGGGTGTCATATGCGGCTCTTGCGATAAATATAGCAGGGATGCTGTTGTGGACAATGATGATCGTATGGGGGATTTGAGATAAGGAATGGATGATGATCGAAGTTAGATATGAGCTTGTGACTGACAGGATAAAGGAAATACAGGAAGAACAAGTGGTGGGGGAGCCTTTTTGCACTTATTTTAAGAAGGTTGCCTCTTTTCTTGTTTATATAAACGAAATATTCTCACTCGCTGATGAAGGAAATCTGAGAAGTCTTGATGAAACAGCACTGCGCGAAATGAACGGGCGTCTGTACGAGGATATCACAGGGGACAATTATCTTCGAAGCTTTGGAAATCCCGGCTATATCGGTGAATGTATTAAAAAAGCGGGATATGATGAACAGCTTGCGAAGTATCTGTGCTTTTTGTATGCTGAAATGAGGGCACTCATACCGTATGCCTTTGAGTGTAACAGGGAAATCCTTGTTCTGTATATGGAACTGTTTGTGGAAGTGTACTGTCTGTTTGTCGATGCCTGTTCGCAGAAAAAGGACGCTGCTCCGGACAGTGAGGAGGTCAGGCAGTGCCTTTACTGGTTCGAGAGGGACAACTGCGAGATAGTGTGTTCATTAAGAGTCAGGGAACAATTGGATCCGGAATGCGCTTTTGCATCTTCGATCATTAAGCAATCCGATCTGAACGACTTGAAATATCTGTATTTCTTCGGGGAATATATTACGGAGACGGAACTGAAGCTTGCGGGTTTTATAAACAGTCTTCCGGACAGTGAAATAGACAGTATGGCGAGAACTTATACAGAGGGCTTCAGGATCGGCTTCGAGAAGACGGGTAAGGATATAAAGAAGAAAAAGACGGTTAACATAAGATATCCGCTCGGTTTTGAAAGGATGATAAGACGCGCGATCGAACAGTTTGAAGATATCGGACTTAAGTGTATTGTTTACAGAGCTGCAACGCTTTCGCTGAACCGAAAGGATATAGACAGGATCGGTTACTACGGTGCAACACCGAACAAGCAGTATTGTTTTGATCATAAGGATGACAGGGCGGTATATCTGGATAAAGATTATGTAAACCGCAAGCTTGACGTTTTGAGATCTGCATATGAAGATAATAAGGAGCTTGCATCTGTACATGCGGGGCCGGCGGTAGTTGAGGATTTCGGCGACGAACCGTTTCTTCCCAAGAACGATCCCCATGCGCTTACGCTGTCGGACAAGCAGAAGAAATTAGCGGTTAAGTATTCCGACAGGAGTGGCAGGCTGGTAAATGAATATATACCGGGAGATGAACGCAGTTTTACGATAATAGCTTATCCCAAGCCATTCATAGGTGATAATTTTGAAGCGATCTTCAGAGAGACCGTTAAGCTGAATACACTCGATTACAGGAAGTATGAGAGGATGCAGCAGATCATCATAGATGTGCTTGATAAGGCGAGCTATGTAAGGATAGCAGGACACAACGGAAATGAGACTGAAATAATAGTAGCTCTTAATGAACTCAGGGATCCCGCACATGAAACGAATTTTGAGAACTGTGTAGCGGATGTAAATATACCGGTTGGTGAAGTGTTTACAACTCCGAAGCTTACCGGAACGGCAGGTATCCTTCACGCGCCGGCGATCTATCTTAAGGAGCTTAAATATATTGATCTTAAGCTTGAATTCTCCGGTGGTGTCGTGGTTAATTACTCCTGTGCGAACTTTGATGACGAGAAGCTTAACCGTAAGTATATAGAAGACAATCTTCTCTACGGTCATAAAACGCTGCCGATGAGTGAATTTGCTATTGGAACCAATACGACGGCATACAGGATGTCGAGGGATTACGGAATAGAGAGGCTGCTCCCGATTCTGATAGGCGAAAAAACAGGTCCACATTTTGCAATCGGTGATACCTGCTACAGTTATGAAGAAGATCTTGTAACATATAATCCTGACGGGAAGGCTATAGTTGCCCGTTCAAATGATTACTCGGACTTAAGGGATAAGGAGCCTGAGAAGGCGTATTTCCATTGCCATACCGATATCACGATACCCTATGATGAGCTGGCAGGAGTATATGCGGTAATGATGAATGGTGAACAGACACCTGTAATTGAGAACGGGAGGTTCGTGCTGGAGGGGCTGGATGAACTGAACGAACCGCTTGAGGGCTGAGAAAACGGTTCAATTTGGGGCCGAGTATGGAAATATACAAAGAAACGTAAAGAAATAAGATGGAATGTAAGAGGAATTGGATAAGAACAGAGAAATAATAATATATATACAATAAAAGAAATACAATAAAAGAGAAAAGATATACAAGGAGGAAGTTATGGTAAAGGTTGGAATTATTATGGGAAGTGATTCGGATATGGCTGTAATGAGTAAGGCAGCTGACATTCTGGATCAGTTTGGCGTCGATTACGAAATGACTATAATTTCGGCGCACAGAGAACCGGAGGTTTTCTTTGATTATGCCAGCACGGCAGAAGAAAGAGGACTTAAGGTGATAATTGCAGGTGCCGGAATGGCAGCTCATCTTCCGGGTATGTGTGCAGCCATATTCCCTATGCCCGTTATAGGGATCCCTATGCATACGAGCTCTTTGGGAGGACGAGATTCGCTGTATTCGATAGTCCAGATGCCGGCAGGTGTACCTGTTGCAACGGTAGCCATAAACGGAGGAGCCAATGCCGGACTTCTTGCAGTGAGAATGCTTGCAATGTACGATCCCGTGCTGCTTGAGAAGCTTAAGGATTACAAGGAAGATCTTGGACACGCGGTTGAAGAGAAAGCCAGGAAGCTTGATAAGATCGGGTACAAGGAATATCTTGCAACAATGAAGAAATAATATAATAAATTTAATAAGGAGATGAATATGGATTACAAGAGTGCCGGAGTTGATATTGAAGCAGGTTACAAGGCCGTAGAGCTTATGAAGGAGCATGTGAAAACGACAATGAGACCTGAGGTTCTGACAGGGCTTGGCGGATTCTCGGGAGCATTTTCCCTTGAGAAGTTCAAGGATATGGAGAGTCCTACCCTTGTTTCGGGAACCGATGGAGTGGGAACAAAGCTTAAGCTGGCGTTTCTGCTTGATAAGCATGATACGATCGGGATCGATTGTGTTGCGATGTGTGTAAACGATATAGCATGTGCCGGTGGTGAACCGCTTTTCTTTCTTGATTATATAGCATGCGGAAAAAATGAACCCGAGAAGATAGCATCAATAGTTAAGGGAGTGGCTGAAGGCTGCCGTCAGGCAGGCTGTGCGCTTATCGGAGGCGAAACGGCGGAAATGCCGGGCTTCTATCCGGAGGATGAATATGATCTTGCCGGATTTGCAGTAGGAATAGTTGATAAAAAGAAGCTTGTATCGGGGCAGGATATCAAGGACGGAGATATTATAATAGGAATGGCTTCGTCCGGAGTTCACAGTAACGGTTATTCCCTGGTACGTAAGGTGTTCCCGATGAGGGAATCCTGTATGATGGAACATGTTTCGTCACTTGGTATGACGCTTGGAGAGGCACTTCTGACCCCTACAAAGATATATGTCAAGGCACTTGACGGTGTACGTAAATCGGGTGTGACCATAAAGGGCTGCTCGCATATCACCGGTGGTGGTTTCTATGAGAATATACCAAGAATGCTTCCCGAAGGGATGAGAGCGATAATCAAAAAGGACTCTTACGATATGCCGCCAATCTTTGATCTGATAAGAACAAGCGGAAATATCGCGGAAGAAATGATGTATAACACCTATAATATGGGCATCGGCATGATGCTTGTGGTTTCGCCGGATGATGTCGACAGGACGATGAAGGCTATAGAGGAAGCCGGAGAGAAGCCCTACCGGGTTGGTCACATAGAAGCGGGCGAAAAAGGAGTCACATTGCAATGAGTTGCCGCGTGACGAAAATCCCGTAAATAATGCGAAAAACGCAGTGTAAAGGAGAGAATACATGCTTAACATAGCGGTGCTTGTATCCGGAGGAGGTACCAATCTTCAGGCCATAATCGATTCGATAGAGAACGGAAAGCTGAAGGACGTGCGGATAGTCAGGGTAATAAGCAATAAGGAAGATGCGTATGCACTGAGCAGGGCAAGGGATCATGGTATTGAGGCCAAATGCATCAGTCCGAAGGATTACGGGGAAAGAAGTCTGTATTTTGAAGCGATGGCCGGGGAGATCAGAGAAGCCGGAGCGGAGCTTATAGTACTGGCGGGTTTTCTTGTGGTTCTGTCAAAGGAGTTTGTGACAGAATTCAAGGGAAGGATAATAAATATTCATCCATCGCTGATCCCGTCGTTCTGCGGAGACGGATATTATGGGCTCAGGGTCCATGAGAAAGCCCTTGAAAGAGGCGTAAAGGTAACCGGTGCCACAGTGCATTTTGTTGACGAAGGCACGGATACAGGTCCGATTATAATGCAGAAGGCCGTTGAGGTAAAGGATGGAGACACTCCCGAGATCCTGCAGAGGCGGGTTATGGAACAGGCCGAATGGATTATACTTCCGGCTGCCATACAGGCCATTGCCGACGGGAAAGTTAAATGAAAGGATGGTTATAAATATGAAGGTACTTGTTGTGGGAAGCGGAGGCCGTGAGCATGCGATCGTTAACAGCATGGCAAGGAGCAGCCGTGTATCAAAGATATATTGTGCACCCGGAAATGCGGGAATATCCGAGCTTGCCGAGTGCGTTGATATAGGAGTTATGGATTTTGACGCGCTTACGGATTTTGCGCTTGACAAGAGTATAGATCTTACTGTGGTCGCACCTGACGATCCTCTTGTTGCAGGAGCGGTTGATGCTTTTGAAGAAAAGGGACTCAGGGTGTTCGGACCGAGGGCGAATGCGGCAATTCTTGAAGGAAGCAAGGCATTTTCGAAGGATCTTATGAAGAAATACAACATTCCTACTGCTGCCTACGAGAATTTCGATAATGCCGATGATGCACTTAAATATCTTGAAACCGCCAGGCTTCCCATAGTGCTTAAGGCTGACGGACTGGCTCTTGGAAAGGGCGTGCTGATCTGTAACACTCTTGATGAAGCCAGGGCAGGAGTTAAGACCATTATGCTTGATAAGCAGTTCGGGAATGCCGGTAACAGGCTTGTCATAGAGGAATTTATGACAGGGCGTGAGGTTTCGGTTTTGTCGTTTGTTGACGGAAAGACTATAAAGCCAATGACCTCGGCCCAGGATCATAAGAGGGCGCTTGACGGAGATAAGGGGTTGAATACGGGGGGTATGGGAACCTTTTCGCCGAGTCCTTTCTATACTAAGGAGATAGATGAATACTGCATGAAGAATATTTATCAGCCCACTGTTGATGCGATGGCGGCAGAGGGAAGGGAATTCAAGGGAATAATCTTCTTCGGGCTGATGCTTACAGAGGACGGGCCCAAGGTGCTTGAATACAATGCCCGTTTCGGTGATCCTGAGGCTCAGGTGGTTCTTGTCAGGATGAACAACGATATCATAGATGTAATGGAAGCGTGTATAGACGGAAAGCTTGAAGATGTTGAACTTGATTTCGAGTCTAATGCGGCTGTATGTGTAGTGCTTGCGTCGGAAGGGTATCCTTTGAAGTATGATAAGGGATTTGAAATAAAAGGTCTGGAGAACTTCAGGGATAAGGATTCCTATTTCTGTTTCCATGCTGGAACGAAGCTGAAGGATGGCAAGGTTGTAACAAATGGTGGAAGAGTTCTCGGAATTACGGCGACGGGATCCGATCTTAAGGAGGCCAGAAGGAACGCTTACGAAGCAACCAAATGGATAGATTTTGAAAACAAGTATTGCAGGAGTGATATCGGGAAAGCAATTGATGAAGCATAAACTGACTAGATGAGTCAAGGACAAAAATCAATAAAATAATCAAATAGAAAAGTAAGAAAAAGCCCGTATTTGCGGGCTTTTTTCATATCCTGAAATTTCGGCCTGTAATAAATTCGAAACAAATTTAAAATTTGCGGTTGACATAAACATACAACTGTTGTATTATAGTCACCGAGGGAAAATGAATAACGCAGAGGGGTCGACTTTATCGGTCAATCTACAGTATTCAGAACACATATACTGAAAGGGGAATCGGTATATCATGCGTTCTTATACGTGTGCGAATAGAATGCGATCTGAGGGTGGTCGCATACTTCGTCATTTTATGTTGCCGGCGATTACTTTTACGATGGTGATCGCAGGTACACATTCTACATATGCATATACTGCTGTCAAGGGTACGGTATCCTGTACCAGCGGAAAGGTCAGGAAGGAAGCCTCGACCAGCTCGTCTTTTGCTTTCGGAGTCCGCAAGGATGAAGAGGTTGTGGTAATTGATGAGAAAAAGGGCTCGGACGGCCAGCTGTGGTATCAGATAAAGGTTGGCAGCAGTACAGGTTATATTCGATCTGATCTTGTGACGAAATCCAAAACTAAAGCAGAGCAACAGGGAGCATCCGCCGATACAAAGCAGGCGGCACAGAGCACAGATGCCAAGGGAGCATCCGCTTCAGACGGAGCATCGGGCAAAGTTGTTGTGGACGTGGCCATA
This sequence comes from Lachnospiraceae bacterium, assembly GCA_016281085.1. Taxonomy (GTDB): domain Bacteria; phylum Bacillota; class Clostridia; order Lachnospirales; family Lachnospiraceae; genus UBA2868. The sequence goes on along the minus strand of JAEEHY010000230.1, from coordinate 1,199 downwards.
ATGAGACAGGGCGCTTCTACCGGAAGCGGACTTCAGATGTGTCTTAAACAGGACGAAGAAGTTAAGCTGTTGGGCCAGACTACCGGAGAAGACGGGAAGATATGGTATTCGGTGCAGTATGTCAGGAACGGTATATATCATAAGGGTTATATCCGGTCCGATCTTATCAAGGCAAGCGGAAGCGTGGCGGCGGAGGCCGCGGGCAAACAGACCGCGGAACAGACGCAGGATAAGAAAAAAGACAGTAATTCCGCGGGGGCAGCCACAACGGCGAAATCAACCGGAGTTCAGGTTGGAACCGTGAAGGGCATGGGTGTGAATGTAAGAGAAGCAGCTGTTGACGGAAGTGTAGTAGGAAAGGTATCAACCGGACGGGCGGTGACGGTCACCGAACAGGTTGCGGGAAGTGACGGAAATGTCTGGTATAAGATTTCATTTATCAGCAATCTTACTCCGCTGACAGGATATATAAGGTCTGATTTTGTTGAAGGAGTTACCAAGAACGTTACGGCAGAAGCAACGGAAAACGGTAACTCCGTTTCTGTTTCTGAGGAAGAAAAGAAGGAAGATAAAAAGGAAGAAGATAAAAAGGAAGAAAATACTGACGATAAGGCTCCTAAGGAAGGGGAAGTCAGGGAAGTGGGCAAGTCCGGAGCCGTTAACGGAATTAATGTTAATGTGCGCAAGGAACCCGTAGACGGTCAGATAGTAACGTGGCTGAGCACCGGAAGTACGGTTACCGTGCACAATGAGCGTAAGGCAAAGGACGATAAGATATGGTATGAGATAAGCTATAAGGTTGGAGGCTCGGAGACTAAAGGTTTCATGAGAGCCGATTATATTAAGGTAGAAGAGAGTGTGACAACAGATGTTACGGATGCCCTCACGGCATCTGTAAGAGGATATGGCGTGAGGATAAGAGAAAGCGCTGTAAACGGCACGGTTGTGGATCAGCTTAATTCCGGTCACAGATTAAACATAATAGGAGAAACACAAGGTAGCGATGAATTTAAATGGTACTATGTAGATTTTACGGTCAAAGGCGTTGAGAAGAAAGGCTACATACGATGTGACTTTGTTAAAGTAATCACAACGGTACAGAATACCCAGCCTACATCTGATGAAGATTTCGAGGCTGCGATAGCTCCTCTTCCGGACACCTACAAGGCTAATCTTCGTGCACTCCATGAGAGACATCC
>JAEEHY010000229.1 GCA_016281085.1 Lachnospiraceae bacterium | reverse complement strand
GTATTAAGAAGATAAAGCGAAGGATACGCAGGTATGCGGACAAAGCGCTGATCGGTTGTAACAGAGGCTGGCTTACAAAGGATGAGGCAGCTCACGGTCTTATTATAAGATTCAACCGTTATTTTTTTGGAGCCGAAATAAACAGCAACCGGTTAACATGGTCCAAATGGGTATTTCCCATCATTACGGAGGAGGACTGCCTGAAGGAAATAGATAACTATGTCCGGGACAGTATCAGATATGTGCTCTATGGCTCAATGAAGAGGCGTAAGAATTCGATTTCATATGAAAAGCTGTCTGAGCTGGGATACAAGACCCTTGTCTATTACTACCATCATCAGGACAGGATAGAAGAAATACCGAGAGAATTAACGTTGAAACAGCAGGATGATATCTGTAAAGAAACAACAGATGAAGAAAACGGAGGAGATGCGGTGCAATGAGGATTCCGATAGTGATCCAGATGAGACCGGGCGAGAATGGCGCGGCTGCTCTTGGTATGATGCTCGGATATTACAAAAAATTCGTCCCTATTGAAGAATTACGTGAAGTATGCGTGTCATCCCGCAACGGTTCCGACCCTGAGCAGATGTCGGATGCAGCCAGGAGGTACGGACTGGAAGCAGAGATAGAAACCATTTCCGTTGAAGAACTGAAGAGCAGAAAGCTTCCGCTTCTCGTATCCTGGAAAAAGCATTACTGGTGTGTGGTCACTTCGATACATAAGGACATTATTTCCATTGCAGATCCCGCCAGAGGCGAGATCAGAATGACGATGGAGAAGTTCACACAGCTCTACAACGGTACCGTCATCACTCTTAAAAAAGGACAGAATTTCGTGGCAGATGGCAAAAGAGAATCCCTCTATTCCCTTATCAGAGAGAGAATGGAGCATCTGCGCAGGCCGATGACAGTGCTGGTAGTACTTACGCTGGTATGTATTATCTTAAATATCGGTATGGTGAATATCCAGAAGGATATATTGGATACATATTTGAAGTCGAATAGTATTCAGGACATGAGCGCAGGGTATCTGGTTATTCTGATATATATATTGGCTCTTGCTGCGTATTTTCTTTTCAGTCTGGCAAAGACGGGACTGATCAACAGATCCAGCCGGAATATTTCGGCAGTATCCGGCAGCCGCCTGTTTAAGAAGATATTTGACCAGCCTCTTAAGTTCTTTGAGCAGTACAGTGCGGGAGAGCTGATAGCCAGAATAGAAAATAACATAAGTCTTGATAATTCCATCATGCGATCCCTTGTTCCGCGTACCATTGATGCATTCATGACGGTAGTATATCTGTTGACACTGATGAAATACAACCTGCCGATAGCTCTCGTCTGTTTTGCCGCAATATTTATAAGCCTGGCTGCGACTCTGTATATCCAGGATAAGAACGCTATAGCATCGAGAAGCATGACTACCTCCGGAAATATGCTGAATACGACGATACTGAACGGAATGAGCATGATAGATACCATTAAATCGTCAGGAGCGGAAAGATCCTTCTACAATCTGTGGCGGGAGTCTATGGTACAGGCAAATGAAGGCAAACTGAGGACTCAGTCGATAAACGCGGTACTCAATTTCGTTTCGGGGATGCAGGGATCCGTACTGCAGGGTATACAGCTGTTCATCGGAGCTTATTTTGTCCTGAAGGGTAATTTCACGCTGGGTTCAATGGCACTGTTTCAGGGTATTCTGAATAACATGCTCTCGTCCATGAACAACTGCATGACATCTTTGAATACCATGCAGACCATGCGGACAAATATAGAGAGAGTCAATGATATCATGAACAGGGATGGCAGACAGCCCATTCCTCTGCCGGAAAGCGAGTATGAGACTGCGGATAAACTTGAAGGACATCTTGTGGCAAGTCATGTCAGTTATCGTTACAACCGGGCAGACCGTCTTGCGGTGGATGATGTAAGTATGGAAGTGAAGCCCGGACAGATGGTAGCCATAGTCGGGAAGACAGGAAGCGGCAAGAGCACAATGCTCAAAATACTTGCGGATCTCTATTCGGCTGAGTCGGGAGAGATACTGTATTCCGGAAGACATCGGGATGAAATACCGGATGTTATCTTTCGCTCATCCGTCATGACTGTGGATCAGGACACAATGATGTTCGAGGATTCGGTATATAATAACATACGCATGTGGGATACAACCATCGAGAATTATGAAGTAATACTGGCCGCACGGGATGCACAGATCCATGACAGAATAGTGCGTAACAGGAAGGATTACGGTGCGATGATAGAGGAAAACGGACGTAATTATTCGGGCGGTGAGCTGCAGAGGCTTGAACTTGCAAGAGCGCTGGCACACGAGCCGACATTACTTTTCCTTGATGAATTCACATCTGCCCTTGATGCCCTGACCGAAGACAGGGTGATCAGATCGATCCGTGACAAGGGAACCACATGTATCATCGTAGCCCACAGACTGTCGACGATAGTAGACTGCGACCGGATCTATGTCATGGACAAGGGAAAGATAGTGCAGGAGGGAACACATAAGGAACTGTATGCTCAGGGCGGCCCGTACCGCGAGCTGATAGAATCCTAGCAGAGAATACCATGGGTCTGTATACAAATAACATAAGGGAAAGAGAAGAAAATAATATAAAGCTTGAGCGCTATGCGGATGATGCTCTTGTTTTTAACCGTAAGATGCTACGGGTGGAAGAGGATATTGAAGATGTTCAGACTGCGCTGATCTATATGCTTGAGAGATTCGGTGTTTCAGTTTCGAGGATACCAAGACAGGACACTCTGGAATCACTGTTTGAGACAATGCTCGATCCTCTCGGAATGATGTATGAGGAGAGGATATCGGTGGCAGAAATGAGCCGTTCCGGCTCGGAAAACCTGCTTGCGTTCAGGGAAGACGGGAAAGCAGTTGTTCTTATGCCTTCCATCCGGGGCTATCGTTCCTACTGTCCTTTCGATTCGAGCGAAGGAATGGCAACGAAGCATTATATAGATTCACTTCAG
>JAEEHY010000228.1 GCA_016281085.1 Lachnospiraceae bacterium | reverse complement strand
GGGACGTATCCACACTTCGGCCGCTACAGTAGCGGTGCTTCCTGAGGTAGACGACGTAGAGGTAGAGATCGACCCTAACGATGTTAAGGTAGACGTATACAGGGCGTCCGGTAACGGCGGTCAGTGTGTAAACACAACCGATTCGGCAGTACGTCTTACACACTATCCTACGGGAATAGTCATATATTCCCAGACTGAGAAATCACAGCTTCAGAATAAGGAGAAGGCGTTTGCGCTCCTTCGTGCCAAGCTGTACGATATCGAGCAGCAGAAGGCACATGATGCGGAGGCGGAACTTCGAAAGAGCCAGATAGGAACCGGTGACCGCTCTGAGAAAATAAGAACCTACAATTTCCCGCAGGGAAGAGTGACCGATCACAGGATCAATCTTACTCTGTATAAGCTTGATAAGGTTATGAACGGAGATATCCAGGAAATCCTGGATGCCTGCATTTCCGCCGACCAGGCAGCCAAGCTTGCCAAGGTGGGGTAATGCTACAGTTCTATTTCATAGATATGATTGTCGGAAAGCTTCTGTGTATATTCATCATGAGACAGGGGTTTATCGAACAGATACCCCTGGATCATGCGGCAGTTCATATCATACAGCACCTTGGCCTGTTCCACGGTTTCACATCCTTCGGCAATAACATCCATGCCAAGACCCATAACCATTGAAAGGATCGAATTAAGAATAATGTAATCCTTTGACTGAGTATCTGCTATATGATCGACAAAGGATTTGTCAATCTTAATGATATCAACATTAAGGTCCTTTATAAGACTGAGAGAGGAGTATCCGGTACCAAAGTCATCTATTGAAGTCCGGATGCCGTGTTCCTTGAGCTTGTTGACGAAATCGGTAAGTGCCGCGAAATCGGTAGCACTTGAGCTTTCGGTAAGCTCAATCTCAATGTAGCCCGGATTGATACGATATTTACTTATGATATCCATTACGTCATTTATAAGGTTCTCATTTCGCAGATGGAGCTTGGAGAAATTGACCGACACCCTTGCAGGTGTAATTCCTTTCCCGATCCAGTTCCTGATGTCCTCACACACTCTTTCGAGAACGTAAAAATCCAGATCGCATATAAATCCTTCCTCCTCGAGAATAGGTACAAACATACCGGGAGGGATCATGTTCCCGTCATGTTTCCACCTTACCAATGCTTCGCAGCCGGAAATGTGTCTGCTGTCAAGGCTGACCTTGGGCTGATAATACACAAGGAATTCCTTGTGTATAAGAGCTGTCCTGAATGATGACACCACTTCCCTGTCTTTGTTGATACGCTCGAGTATCTCATCTCTGAACCAGACACGGTCATTGTCGCTTACACGTTTGGAATACGCAAGAGAAGCGTTGGCACGATTGATCGCCTCGCCTATATTACTGCCGTTTGTCGGAATGGGATAGATACCCGAACGGGCATTGACGGTCAGGGTCTTTGTCTGATTCCCGCTCGCAACGGTAATGCTGATGACAGAAATATAATCAAGGTATCTGTTTACATTTTCATTCTTCAGCAGGGCGACGAAATTATCGCCTCCGAAGCGGGCTATCAGTTCATCGCTTCCATAGAATTTCTTAAGCTTATGGCTGTATTCGCGAAGAACAATGTCACCCACCTGTGAACCCATCTGCTGATTTATGTAATTAAAGTTACGCAGGTTGGAAAAGATCACGGTATATTTATTGATCGTTCCGCGTAAACTCAGGTCATTGCTGAATTTCATAAAATATGCATTGTTGGGGAGCTGGGTCATGTAATCGGTGAACTGTCTTTTCTGGAGCTGCTCCGATAACTCCGAACGGACTACTATTAAATGAATGCATTTTATCAGAAAGTCAAGACTGCCCTTGTCATCATCGCTGAATTCATAGTCTGTTGACGGAAACACGGCGAAGCTGATACGTCCCTTTTCAGCCTGTCTTATAACGCGTGAATGAGAAATATATCCGTGTCCGTTCGGATCATCATACAGGATACGAAGGGCATTGTAGCCGTTAGGCTCCTGCGGGGACGGAGGGAAACTTATGTTAACCTCAAACTTGCCGATATGAAGTACGGATGCAATATGTGTCAGTGCTCCCGGCATAAGATTAAGAGCATCATCCAGTGAAATGGTCTCAACCTGCATCGTATTAAAAAAACGCAGAAATTCTTCGCTGCACAATAAATTCATTGGTAGTTCTCCGCAGTAATCAGTGTATAATGAGATGAAATCAAAAAGTGTCACCTTTGACCACAAAAGTATTATACCATACCGGTACAGTATCGGTATAGAGGTAATCTGGATTTAATAAAATATGCAGGCCGGTCTGTATGAATATTGAGCGTATGCCGGATAAGTCTTGCCATAAGGAAATATGAGGGATATTATATCATCAGAAAATCCTGCAAAGGGGAAAGGGAGGCCGGATAAATTGGATGGGTATTCACTGAATATGGAAACGGTAAGTCTTAATGAAGAGGGTACGGCTCTCAGGATAATAGACCAGACACTTCTTCCTTATGAGACAAGGATCATAGAGCTTAAGGAAACGGAGGACATATGGGAGGCCATATATCTGCTGAAGGTAAGGGGAGCTCCGGCAATAGGTGTTGCGGCCGCTATAGGCATATATCTTGCGGCATCACGGATCGATACGGATGGCAGGGATGAATTTCTTAGGCAGTTCATAAAGAAAAAGGATTACTTAAACAGTGCAAGGCCTACTGCTGTCAATCTGTCCTGGGCGCTTGAGCGGATGGAGAGGGTGGTCACTTCTGATCCGGACAGTACCGTAGATGAGCTTAAGTCACTTCTTAAGGAAGAAGCACTTAAGATAAAAGACGAAGATACACAGGTATGCAGAAGGATCGGAGAAAATGCACTCTCACTTCTGAAACCGGGTTATGGTCTGCTTACACACTGCAATGCGGGACAACTGGCGACAACAAGATACGGAACGGCAACCTCAGCCATGTATCTTGGGCACGAGAGGGGTTACGGATTCAGGATATACTGTGATGAAACAAGACCTCTGCTGCAGGGAGCCAGACTGACCGCATATGAGCTTAAGTCAGCGGGAATGGATGTTACCTTAAGCTGTGATAATATGGTGGCATCTCTAATGAGGCAGGGGATGATAAACGCTGTTCTGGTCGGGTGTGACCGTGTGGCGGCAAACGGTGATGTCGCCAACAAGATAGGTACATCGGTAGTGGCTACCGTGGCCGCCAGATACAATGTTCCCTTCTACGTATGCGCGCCGACGTCAACCATAGATCCTTCTACGCCTACCGGTAATGATATAGTAATAGAACAAAGGCCGGGAGAAGAGGTGACCGAAATGTGGTATGAAAAGCGTATGGCGCCGGACGGTGTTAAGGTATACAATCCGGCATTTGATATAACCGACAATGAGCTGGTGAGTGCAATAATAACGGAGCGCGAAATAATACGCGCCCCGTATGATTTCCGATAATTGAAAGTTATATCCTGAAACGGTCATACATTCAGTGAAAGATCTCCCTCCTTTATCCAGCCGATCCTGCGAAGGAGCTGACCGAAGGCCCAGGTCAAAACCGCGGGCAGTACGAAACAGATGAGAAGGAGTCCTATCCAGTCCGTTGCGGTTATTCCGGCCTTGGCTCCCGATGCGATATCGTTTATCCAGCCTGTATAGACACCGATCTGTCCGACAAGACCGCAGGTTCCCATACCCGATGAGATAGGTTCGCCGTTCATCTGCATTTTGAATATGCAGGTTGCCATGGGACCGGTGATCGCGCTGGTAAGAATAGGAGGGATCCATATCTTGGGGTTTTTCACTATATTACCCATCTGGAGCATGCTTGTTCCTATGCCCTGTGAGATAAGACCGCTTACCTTATTCTCCTTATAACTCATAAATGCAAAGCCTACCATCTGCGCACAGCAACCCGCTACTGCGGCTCCTCCTGCCAGTCCTGTCAACGAGAGCGCCGCACATATTGCTGCGGAGCTTATGGGAAGAGTCAGTGCGATGCCGACGATTACTGATACGAAGATACCCATTGCAAAAGGATGGAGTTCGGTTGCCCACATTATAAGGCCGCCTACCGAGCTTGCGGCTTTTCCTATGGCAGGTGCGAGCAGTACCGACAGGATAACGCCGATGCCGATCGTGACAAGGGGAGTTACCAGTATATCCACCTTGGTTTCTTTCGAAATGAGCTTACCGAACTCGGTTGCGAGTATGGCGATCACAAGTACCGCAAGCGGTCCGCCGGCACCACCGAGAGTATTGGCGGCGCTTCCTACAGCCAGCATTGAAAACAGTACAAGGTTGGGAGCCTTGAGAGCATAGGCGATGGATACCGCCATTGCAGGTCCCGCAACGCCCTTTGCATAGTTGCCCATATCGATAAGAACCTGAAGGTTAAGCTGGGTTCCCAGTGTTGACAGTATCGTTCCTATCAGGAGCGATGCAAACAGACCGCTTGCCATTGCGCCCATTGCATCTATAAAATACCGTTTCCACGATATTTCAATGTCCTTTTTCTTAAGAAAGGCCTTAAACCCGCTGTCCTGTGTTGTCTGTTGTTTGTCACTCATCTTTTCTCTCCCTTTCTGCGCTCCATATGCGTATGTGTCTCATAATATTTCTTCTTATCCTCATACATAAGCCTGTCTATACGGTTCATAACCTCGTCAATTCCAGTTTCCATAAGATTGACCACGCTGTATCCCATGGAAACATTGAGATCGTACGGATGCTCGCCGGTGGCATTGAAGTCTTCAAAACCCTTACGTATATTGGTGATAAAAATGTCTGTATCTATCTGATTTTTGGTGCTGAGTGCGATGACAAACTCATCGCCTGCATAACGGATCGCTGCACCTGCGGTACCTATGCTCTTTCTTAATATCCTTGCGGTATCGATGATGGCCCGGTCACCTATCAGATGTCCGAAACGGTCGTTTATCGACTTGAAATCATTGATATCGATCATTATGAAGGTGTATTCTGCATCCCTCGAATTCTTGAATTCCTCTCCCAGCTGGTCGAGATAATATCTGTTATACAGTCCCGTCAGCTTGTCCTTGAAGATGAGCTCGTTCTGTATGGTGCTCATAAGTCCCGTGAGTCCGATCAAAAGGGTGGGAGCGATAAGGGAAATGCCAAAGACACGTGTCTGTATCGCGGTACCTATCACTATGGGGAGCATATAAACCCAGAAAAAGAAGAACTTAAGGCGGCGTCCTTTCAGCCTTATATAAATATAGAAGATAAGGCTTGATACAAGAAACAGCATATCAACTATCAGGTACAGATAAAAAAGAGGCAGCCTTTCATAGCTGTTGTCCCAGCCTATCCTGAACACTACCGGGGTAAACAGATTTATTATAAGAAGTAATACACCGGCACCTGCTACCGCCTTTATGAAGATGCCGACGGGTTTGATCATTTCACCGTTAAGATGGTATATGATGAAGAACAGCCAGCAGGCTCCGCTTACCAGATCGGATGCATATGTCCAGGTATCACAGACATACAGCGCTATGTGCGCGAGCATACCTTCCTTGCCCATCATCATAAAAGCACAGGGTTCGGTAATGCAGGTTCCGCCTACAAGGACCAGCATTAATATCAGCAGTGTATTCTCCAGATCGTCCCTCTTCCAGCGCCAGCTGTTGGCCACATAGAGGGTTAAGCCGAGCATACATCCCAGAAAATTGGTTGAAAGAATTGATACTGTATAAATATTTTCCATCAGATAATCCCTTACATTAATATTTACAGAACAGTATGATACCATAAAATCCGCATATTTGCACCAAAGTTATACACAAAAATAGTTGAATTGATTGAGCAAAATGCTAAAATATCTTCTGTTCTTTAAAGTAAATGAACATTGAGCTTGTGAAATATGTATAAAACAAGTGGAAATATGTTGTGACATTGTAATCAAGTTATCCAATTTGTAGTATATTGTACTGAAATAAATACAAGATATTGATTCTTGACAATGTGATACATTTTGTTGTAAATTCCTATAGTAACATAAATGTTGCAGACAAGGGCTGCAGAAGTTAAGTATGTAATAAGGTTTATAAGGGGGTGTCGAAGATGAATGAATGCAAGATAAAGCTCGACCTTAATAATGCTGCTGAATTCGTCCAGAAGGCCTCGAAGTGTGATTTTGATATTGATATTTTCTACAATCATTTTATCATCGATGCAAAATCCATGCTTGGCGTACTCGGACTGGATTTCAGCAGGATACTTACCGTTAAATACGGCGGTGAGGACGGAGAGTTTGACAGCATGCTGAGAAGACTTGCAGCAGGATGATTTGTGTTTTTTAACTGAATAAACGATAAAAGACCGCAGTTGTCAGACTGCGGTTCTTTTATTTCGTTGAAGTGGTCTGAAGATATGTGATATATTTTCTATATGGACAATAATTCGCAGAAAAACACAATAACAGTCTCGGTACGAAATCTGGTTGAGTTCATCTTAAGGTCCGGGGATATAGATAACAGGAAAAAAAGCGGACAGGATGTGCAGCTTATGCTCGAGGGAGCCAGGATACACAGGGCGATCCAGGGACGTATGGGCAGTGATTACCATGCCGAGGTTTATCTTAAGAAGGAAATAGTGCTCGACGGATACGATATCCTTATTGACGGACGGGCAGACGGTATCATTTATACTGAGGAGTCATTGTCCGCCTTTTCGCGTGACCGTTCGGTTGCAGATAAAGTACATTCTGTCAAAGTCCGCGACCCGGAACCTGCACAGCAGATCGTTATCGATGAGATCAAGACCATGTACCTTGATCTTAACAGGCTGAATGCGCCCGTGCCCGTCCATCTGGCACAGGCGAAGTGTTATGCATATATATTTGCGGAACAGAATGAGCTTAAAGAGATTACTGTCCGGATGACTTATGTAAACCAAACGACACTGGAGACCAAATACTTTCATGAGACATATACGTGGACGGAGATAAGGAACTGGTTTGATGACCTTATTGAAAGCTACAAAAGGTGGGCCAGGTTCGAGTTTGAGTTCCGGGGGATCAGGAACGATTCCATACATAAGGTTGACTTCCCGTTTGAATACAGGGAGGGGCAAAAGGAGCTTGTAAGCCAGGTATACAGGACGATATATCACGGCCGCAAGCTTTTTCTTGAAGCACCTACGGGAACCGGCAAGACGGTTTCAACGGTTTTCCCCGCGCTTAAGGCAATGGGAGAGGGACTGGCAGACAAGATTTTTTACCTGACCGCCAAGACGATCACGAGGACGGTTGCGGCGGAATGCTTCGATATACTGCGGGAACAGGGGCTGAGGCTTAAGTCGGTTGTGATAACGGCCAAGGATAAGATATGTCTGCTCGACAAGCCGGAATGTAATCCGGAGAGCTGTGAGAGGGCCAGAGGACATTTTGACAGAGTAAATGATGCCATGTATGACCTGCTCACGCATGAGGACTCATTTACACGGGAAAAGATAGAGGAATATGCGGATAAGCATTGTGTATGTCCGTTTGAGATGTGTCTTGATATGTCTCTTTTTTCTGATGCGGTCATATGCGATTACAATTACGTGTTTGATCCGAACGTATATCTTCGGCGCTTTTTTGCCGACGGGGCAGCAGGCAGATATATTTTTCTTGTGGATGAGGCTCACAATCTGGTCGACCGCGGAATGGATATGTACAGTGCGCAGCTGTATAAGGAGGAATTCCTTAAGATCAAGCAGCTGCTGAAGGAGGAGCCTTTGGTGGGATCTGATGACGGAATGCCCCTTATAGCTGACGGGAAGGCGGCAGGACACAGAAAGAGACGTGCCGCAGGACTTGTAAGTGAGTGCATCGATCCCATGCTTGACAGGGCTCTTGGCGGATGTAACCGTAAGCTTCTTGCCTTTAAACGTGAGTGTGAGGATTATATGGTGCTTGAGGATATAAGTGAATTTATCATGGCACTTAACCGGCTGATGTCACGTATGGAAACCTTTCTCGATGAGCAGGAGCATTTTAACAGGAAGGAAGAGGTGCTTGATTTCTACTTCAGGGTGCGTCATTTCCTTAATATGTATGACAATATGGGGGAGGATGATTACAGGATATACTGCGAGCATACATACGACGGTGATTTCATGCTTAAGCTTCTGTGTGTGAATCCATCCGAATCCATTAAGCTGAGACTGACCAAAGGCCGGAGCACGATATTCTTTTCGGCGACGCTTCTTCCGGTGCAGTACTATAAGGATATGCTGGGGGCGGTCCCGGAGGATTACGCGGTGTATGCGCATTCCGTATTTGATGAGAGAAAAAGGGGGCTTTTTATAGCTAAGGATGTGAGTTCAAAGTATACCAGGAGAAATGAGACCGAAT
>JAEEHY010000227.1 GCA_016281085.1 Lachnospiraceae bacterium | reverse complement strand
TGGAAGTGTCATCATTATCTTTGTTACCTTATCGGCAAGCTCATTTTCCTGCTCCTCAAGCTCAGCCAGCCTTGCGGCATTGGCACTTACCTGCTTCTTAAGTTCCTCCGCTTCTTCCTTCTTTCCCTGACCCATGAGGGCTCCGATCTGTTTGGAGATCGTATTCCTGCCCGCCCTCAGCGAATCGGCCTCCTGCTTGGCCGCACGTGACCTGGCATCAAGCTCGATCACTTCATCTACAAGCGGAAGCTTCTCTTCCTGGAATTTATTTCTGAGATTCTGTTTAACTATATCAGGATTTTCCCTGACAAACTTCATATCCAACATTTTACTTTCCTCTTTCGGATTATATTGATCAAAACATTCTATTATTCGTGTGACCATCTTCACACGTCATTCATTATTATTTTTCCGGATATATCATTCGATCTCTGCATGGAATCTGTGCAGGCTCTTAACACCCGATGTCTTTTCCTGCATCGTCTTGATGCCCTGAGCCGACGCCCTGGCTGCAGCCATTGTCGTCACATAAGGTATCCTGGCCTTGATAACGCCCTTACGGATATAGCTGTCATCCATCGCTCCCTTTTTATCATCCGGAGTATTGATGACCAGATCCACCTTATTGTTGGTAATTACATCCAGAACGTTGGGACGTCCCTGCTGAAGCTTGAATATCTTGGTCGCAGGTATACCGGCATTAACTATCATGTCATAAGTTCCGCCTGTTGCAATGATCTTAAAGCCGCATTCATTAAACAGTGTTGCCACTTCAACAAGCTCAGCCTTATCCCTGTCGTTGACACTGATAAGCACCGTTCCGGATAGCGGAAGCCTTGTCTGAGTAGCCTCCTGCGCCTTGAAATATGCCTCTCCGAAGGTTTCAGCCATACCAAGGACCTCACCCGTAGATCTCATTTCGGGACCAAGCAGCGGATCAACCTCCTGGAACATATTGAACGGGAATACAGCCTCCTTGACACCGCAATGTTTGAACTTTCTCTCCTTGAGCGCCGGAACGGGTGATGCATTCCCCGTAAGCGGCATGGTTATTATCTCTGTTGCGATGGGAACCATCCTTATGTTACATACCTTTGATACAAGAGGCACTGTCCTGGATGCTCTCGGATTAGCCTCAAGAACGTACACCTTACCGTCCTCGATCGCATACTGCATGTTCATAAGACCTCGTACATTCATCTCCTGTGCTATCTTTCTGGTATAGGTCTTTATTGTCTCAACATTCTCAGGTGAAATATTAATAGAAGGAAGCACACATGCAGAGTCCCCCGAATGGATTCCCGCAAGCTCGATATGCTCCATGACCGCAGGAACAAATACATTCTCTCCGTCACTTATAGCATCAGCTTCACACTCAAGTGCATTGTGAAGGAATCTGTCGATCAGTATCGGTCTGTCCGGAGTAACGCCTACGGCCGCTGCCATATACACCTTCATGTGCTCATCATCATGAACGACCTCCATGCCGCGTCCTCCAAGCACATAAGAAGGACGGACCATGACGGGATAACCTATCTTAGCCGCACACTCAAGCGCTTCCTCAACATTAACCGCCATACCCGATTCAGGCATGGGTATCTCAAGCTTGTCCATCATTTCCCTGAACAGATCCCTGTCCTCGGCAAGATCTATTGTTTCGGGAGTTGTTCCGAGAATGTTCACCCCGTACTTCTTAAGATCCGCCGCAAGATTAAGCGGTGTCTGTCCGCCGAACTGGGCAATAACTCCAAGCGGTTTCTCCTTCTCATATATGCTCAGTACATCTTCAAGCGTAAGCGGCTCGAAATACAGCTTATCAGAGGTATCGTAGTCGGTTGATACCGTTTCGGGATTACAGTTGACGATTATCGTTTCAAATCCGAGCTTCTTAAGAGCCTTGGCTGCATGTACACAGCAGTAATCGAATTCGATACCCTGTCCGATCCTGTTGGGACCTCCGCCGAGTATCATTATCTTCTTCGTATCCTCATTAACCGGATTGCTGTCCTTCATATTGTATGAGGAATAGTAATAAGCACTGTCCTGTGTTCCGCTTACATGAACTCCCTCCCAGGCTTCCACAACACCGAGCTTAACACGGGCATTCCTTATCTCCTCTTCCTCAACCTCAAGCAGCTGACTTAAGTACTTGTCCGAAAAGCCATCCTTTTTGGCTGCTGTCAGAACCTCTGCCGGAGGCACCGAACCCTTGTACGTTTTGATTGTCTCCTCTTCAAAAACAAGCTCCTGCATCTGTTCGATGAAATAAGGCTTGATCCTTGTAATATCATACAGCTCCTCGACGGTTGCGCCTTTCCTTATAGCCTCATACATGATGAACTGACGCTCCGATGTGGGAACATGGAGCATATCCATAAGTTCCTTTTTGCTCTTACGCGCATAATCCCTGGCTCCCCCAAGGCCGTAACGTCCTATCTCCAGCGACCTTATAGCCTTTTGGAATGCCTCCTTATAGGTCTTGCCGATGCTCATGACCTCGCCGACGGCACGCATCTGGGTTCCAAGCTTGTCCTCTGCACCCTTGAACTTCTCGAATGCCCAGCGGGCATACTTGATGACGATGTAATCACCGTCAGGCTTGTAATTGTCAAGAGTACCGTACTTGCCGCACGGAATATCCTTAAGATCAAGACCTGCCGCAAGCATCGCAGACACAAGCGCAATGGGAAATCCGGTAGCCTTCGAGGCAAGTGCCGACGATCTTGAAGTCCTTGGATTGATCTCTATTACTATAATACGTCCGGTATCTGTATTTCTGGCGAACTGCACATTTGTTCCGCCGATAACCTGGATCTTATCAACTATCTTATAAGCCTGACGCTGAAGCTCCTCCTGAACATCCTCAGGGATGGTAAGCATGGGAGCCGAACAGAACGAGTCACCTGTATGAACACCGAGAGGATCGATGTTCTCAATGAAACAGACGGTTATCATCTTGCCTGTAGCATCTCTTACGACCTCAAGCTCAAGCTCCTCCCAGCCAAGTACCGATTCCTCAACAAGAACCTGTCCCACAAGGCTCGCCTGAAGTCCGCGCTCGCATACAGTCTTTAATTCATCGACATTGTAAACAAGACCGCCGCCTGCACCGCCCATCGTGTAAGCGGGACGAAGTACCACAGGATAACCCAGCTCATCTGCGATGCGCAAAGCGTCATCCACCGAATAGGCCACCTCCGAACGTGCCATTTCAATCCCGAGCTCGTTCATGGTATTCTTGAACTCGATCCTGTCTTCGCCTCTCTCGATGGCATCCACCTGAACTCCGATCACCTTTACGCCATATTTGTCAAGGACTCCCGCCTTATAGAGCTCAGAACACAAATTAAGACCGGTTTGTCCGCCCAGATTAGGCAACAGACCATCCGGTCTTTCCTTCTCGATTATCTGTGTAAGCCTCTCAAGGTTAAGGGGCTCGATATAGGTCACATCGGCTGTTTCGGGATCGGTCATTATTGTCGCGGGGTTGGAATTGACAAGAACTATATCATATCCAAGCTTCTTAAGCGCCTTGCAGGCCTGAGTACCGGAGTAATCAAACTCACATGCCTGTCCGATGATGATCGGGCCCGAACCGATGATCAGTATCTTGTGGATGTCTTCTCTTTTTTTCATGTGTATCTCCTCTTACCTATGTCTCGTTCAAGTAAACTTGACGATCCATATTTTAAAATTTATGTGCTGTTCTGTTTGCCTCTGATAAATTCAGAACAGGCTCAAAATGCTTCGCATTTTTCGCTATATTGGGTTCACCCAATACATAAATATATAAAACATCCTTCTTACAAGCAAGCTTGACGAATGATATTTTATATATTTATGTGCTGTTCTGAATTTATCATAAAATATGCCCCCGCAGACCCCTTGGTATATCTTAGGGGTTGCAGGAACATATCATAATTCTGCATATCTCTTATATCCCGTCAGCCGACTACGTCGCTTTCATCGAACTTATCTCCGCATTCAGGACAGAACTTGGGCGGATTTGCCGGATCCTCGGGCTCCCAGCCACACTTGTCACACTTATAAAGCAATGCTCCGGCAGGTTTCTTGGCACCGCAGTTGGAACAGAATTTACCCTTATTGACAGTTCCGCATGAACATGTCCATCCATCTCCTGCAGGCTTCGGCGCTCCGCATTCGGCACAGAACTTACCGGTGTTTCCGGTCTTGCCGCACGAGCAGGTCCATCCGCTCTCAGCCGCGGGTGCAGCTGCCTGCGCCTGCTGTTGCTGCTGTGCTCCCATTGCATATAACTGATTGGCGTTTATGCCGCCTGCCTGGGCTGCCATATTCATACCGGCAAAGGCCATCATTGGTCCTGTACTTGTATTGCTTGCTGCAGCCTTCATTGCCTCAGCCTGAGCTGCCGTAAGAGTAGCTGCTCCCATTGATGCATCCTTAAGAGTGGCGGTCTTCTGCAGATCCTTGATCATCTGCTCGTCTTCCGGCGAAGCCGTAACGGAATTAACACCGAACGATACAACCTCAACGCCTCGTAATTCACTCCACTTCTTGGAAAGTACATCGTTAAGGGCATCCGCGATCTCTGTTGTATGTCCCGGAAGTGCACTGTAACGGATACCCTGTTCAGAAATCTTGGCAAATGCAGGCTGAAGTGCTGTCATAAGCTCGGACTTCAGCTGTCCGTCGATTTCGGATCTGTTGTAAGCACCCGATACATTACCGCATACATTCGTGTAAAACAGGATAGGGTCAACTATCTTATATGAATACTCGCCATGACATCTTATGGAAATGTCCACATCAAGATTGATGTTTCTGTCAACCACTCTGAAAGGAACCGGATTAACCGTTCCGTACTTATTACCGATGATTTCCTTGGTATTGATATAATATACCCTCTGATCCTTGGCTGTGTCTCCGCCAAACGAAAGACGCTTGCCTATCTGTGCGAAGGTATCCTTTATTCCCTGTCCGAGACCCCCATAGAAAATACTCGGCTCGGTAGACTCATCATATACAAACTCACCGGGCTCGGCACACAATTCAACGACCTTACCCTGATCAACTATGATCATACACTGACCATCGTTTACAGCAACAATAGATCCGTTGCTTATAATGTTCTGATCGCCCTTGGTATTGGAGCTGTGTGATTTATTAACCCTCTTGGCTCCCTTTACCACCAATACATCCGGACTCATTGCCTCACAATAAAAGTACTCACGCCATGCATCTGCAAGCGCGCTTGATGCTGCTCCCATCGCTGCCGAAATTAAACCCATTTCATTATCCTCCTAATATTTAGTTATAGTGAACGAATTTAACACAATACCCTAATATAATATCACAATTACATGACAAACGCCAGTAAGAATACAGATTCCTTTGATTGTCACATCTACTCGTTGAAGTATCTTGATATTCCCCTTAACAGTCTGCCTTCTCTTCTTGCCGCCTCGGCGGCAGCGTCCTCCCTGCCCAAAACAGGCCGGAATTCCTGTCTGGCTGTCATAAGGCATTCCTGCTCGTATCTCCTGAAGTTCTTCATCACTCTCGGATTGGAACACAGACCTATGTACTCCGAATCATATCTTGCGTAGTATCTGTCGAATTTACCTCTTATAAGCTTCCGGTATATCCTGTCGCTTTCAAAGTCATCACACAGTATCCTGACATGTGTATACAGAATAAAGTAATCACTCTGCCTGTATACCACTCCGAACTTCCCCGGTATGCATTTTCTGAGCACCTCAAATGAACTCCTCGCATCATCGCAGATACAGTATATCTTGCCAAGCTGGAAGTTAACCCAGGTGGCATGATCGGATTTGGGGTCAAGTGATTGCGACAGCTTGTAATATAGCTCAAATGCATGCTGGTACTCGCCTGTTGTAAACAGCCTCAGTGCTTCAGCCATTGTTTCGTTGACCGAGAGGCTGCCTGTATCGGTAAGGACCGAAGGCTTGACAAGACGTATATCATAATAGCGGTTTTTTGCAGGCTCGGGCTTATTCCCGTCATCGGTATCCCCATCCTCTTCGACGATATCAACAAATCCGGTATTGTTTAACGGAAGCGGAGCCATATGCTCGTTGTACTTTTTCAATCCGATAACCAGACATGTCTGCTCATAGGCCTCATATTCACCGGCGACCTCGGCAGCCGCCCTTTCTATCTCGCGGATATGATTCTCCGCATAGGTTCTGTCAAGGCTTCCCCTGTAGTAGGTCCTCAGCTCCTTCTCGTAATGTTTCATCTTAACATCAAGAAGAGTATGTCCAATGTGAATATAGAAATCCTTCTCATCTTCTATAAATTTAAGATTGCAATGGTAATACATCGAAACGGCCCGGTCGTATTCACCCATGAAGTAATAGCTTTCTCCCAGACAGAATGCACTCTCCGTATATACCCTGTCATTATAACCGGCATATCTGATAACACGTTCGTACTGCTCCACAGCGCGGTCGAGCTGGTCCGTCCGTCTGAAATATCTGGCATCATACAGCCACTCTTCCACACTGATGCCCGCCGTCCTTAATGCGTCATCCTCTATGATCTGCGCCACGGCCCGTTCAAGGCTCATCACCTCTTCATTTCTGAATACGGCCATCTTATCCATATCCCAGATCATACGGAGTCCGTACCCTGCAAGCTGCCTGTTGATATCAGCCTCTGACCGCTCAAATTCGGCAAAGCTTTTAAACGCTTCTATCCCGTACCACTGTCTGAATGCATTGGAGATCATGCGAACGGCCGCACCCTCGGCCGAATCGGCAGAAAACCAGTACAGTGTCTCATCCCCGAGATCAAAGTGCTGATACGGATTTCCCTCTCTTATTTCCCTGGTCCTTATATTCATGACCAGAGACACATTGCTCCCCAGTATAACAAAATCATCATTCTCGATAAGGTATCTGCAGCTTGTGTTTATAAGCGGATCAACCTCTCTTGCTATCCTGTACATGCGCTCATCCAGTTCTTTGAACAACTCAAAGAAGATCATGTTCACTGCCCCTCATTTAATTCAATCTGATGCGTAAGTCTGAAACGTTTCTCCGTCAGCTCCTCAACCAGCAGATTCATCTCATATGAAGCCGCCCCCACCTCATTAAGTGTCTCGTTCATATATCCTTCAACATAGTCCCTGTTGCTGTACTTGGCATAAATCTCCTGCACCAGGGGCTCGTTCGCTATCACATTTTCGAAAGAATACGTTCCCACACCGTGTTCAACTATCTGATCATGGCAATTCCTGTAATAGTCTTCGATCGATGTGATAAGATCTTCCTCGGGTATCCCAAGCTCCTCAAGCGAACGCATCCTGTGATCATCGTTTGTCGCGGTATTGCCCGACACCTCGGTTCCGGTAACCGGTTCCGCTGCCGCTTCATTCTGCGAAACACTTGATACCTCGACCGTTTTACCTCTGAATATAACACCCTGTATCGCGGAGGTAAGTCCCGGATTGTATGCACATGCCACGATTATAATTGTAAGAAGTATAAGTATTCCGGCAATAACATAGAGAATTTTTCTAACAACCTTCATAACCAGCCATCCCGTAAACAACTCAGATTTTGACTTTATACTAACACATTTTATATCAATAATTGATATTTGTCATTGGTTTTAATCATTTTTTAGGGTATAATGTAGAAATCGGGAGGTACGGATCATGATCAGGCGAATATTGGCATTTATACTGGCAGGCCTGCTGATAGGCATGTATGTACTTACACTGGTGTTCGGCCTTATGCAGAACCCCAGGACCACCGATCTTCTTATGGCATCTGTGGCGGCAACGATCATAGTTCCGGTAATACTGTATGCATACCAGCGCATCTACAGGCTTATCCATTCCCAAGAGGACAATGACGGAACCGGCAATGCAAAATAACATTTATATCTCAAAGAGGAGGAGTAAGTTATGGATTTCACAAGAGAAGAACTGAAGGCTCAGGCCAAACAGCAGATGGAAGGTAAGATTGGCGGGCTCATACTTGCCTTTTTGGTTGCAATGGCAGTTTCGGGCGCGATCGGAGCTATACCCTTTGTCGGCTCCATAGCCACTATCATCACAACACCGGTAATTTCAGTAGGACTGGTAAAGATTTGTCTTGGGGTTACATACGGTGACGAACCGAACATCTCTACCCTGTTCGAGGGGTTTAGCAAGGATCTGGGAAGAATACTTGCAACCTTCTGGCTGGTTGC
>JAEEHY010000226.1 GCA_016281085.1 Lachnospiraceae bacterium | reverse complement strand
TTCGGTATCAAAGGCACTTACAGGGAAAGATGGGGTAAGCGCATCGGTAAGAGAAGCCATATTGAAGAAAGCCGAAGAGATGGGTTACCGTTACACGGGCTCGAAGAGAGAACCGGAGAGGGAGCATCACAATATCGGAATAATAATAAGTGAAAATTTTATATCAAAGGATGCGTATTACAGCCGTCTGTATGAAAAAACCATGATGATGATGGCTGATGAAAAGCAGATAGGGCTGCTCGAGATCATAAAGAAGGACGCACAGAAGAACCTTCAGCCGCCTGTGCTCATGACTTCGGAACAGATAGAGGGAGTGATAGTGCTCGGACAGATGTCGAAGAAATATCTTAAGATGCTTCGCGAATTCGAGCTTCCGATCCTGTATATGGATTTCTATGATGAGGACATAAGAGAGGATTCGGTTATTTCAGACAGTGTCTTTGGTTCGGGTATACTTACGAATTATCTTATACATAAAGGACATAAGAGGATAGCATTTGTCGGAAGTATAAGAAGCACCAGCAGCATAATGGACAGATACATCGGTTATTACCGTGCGATGTTGACAGCAGGCCTTGCGGTTGAAGAGGGATGGCTTATTGAGGACCGTAACGAAGAAGGAGACAGGATAGTTCCCATTCTTCCTTTGAATATGCCGACAGCTTTTGTCTGCAATTCGGATGCAACAGCTTTCGAACTGGTAAAACAGCTGCAGGGTATGGGATATAACGTTCCGGGAGATATATCGGTAGTCGGGTTTGATAATTTTATATATTCGGAAATGAGTACACCCAAGATTACAACCTATGGTGTGGATACGGATGCACTTGCTTTGAATACAATAAGGATAATGCTTGAAAAGCTTGAGAACAGTGATTATTCGGTTGGCCGTGTCCTGATCCCCGGAACTATGGTTGAGAGAGAGTCTGTAAAGGAACTTAAGTAATCATTACATATTGAAAGGATTGATAATATGAGAATACTATGCATAGGTGAAATGCTGATCGATTTTACGCCTGTTCCGGATATGCCAAATACTTATACGGCCAATCCGGGAGGAGCTCCTGCCAATGTGGCTGTAAGTGTTGCAAGGAACGGAGTGGAGGCAGGCTTCCTTGGTAAGCTCGGAAATGATGATTTCGGAAGGCTGCTTGTCAACACACTTAAGAAAGATAATGTAAGGATGCCGGTAGAGGAGCTTACGGATGAAGCAACGACTACTCTTGCGTTTGTGACACTGGATGAAACGGGTGACCGCTCATTCACTTTTGCAAGGAAACCCGGAGCCGATCTGCTGCTCGAGAAGGATGATGTGAGCAAGGTTGACTTCACTGAATGGGATATGGTGCATGCCGGCTCCGTGAGCCAGTCTGGACTCCCTGAAAGGGATGCCGTTCTTGAGGCTCTTAAGAAGGCTAAGGAGAACGGTAAGCTCGTAAGCTTCGACATTAATTACAGGGAGAATATCTGGAGTGTTGAAGCATGTAAAAAAGAGGTTGAGAAGGTGCTTCCGTATGTGGACCTTCTTAAGATATCGGAAGAAGAGCTTATGTTCGTCGGAGGAGAGGACAACATAGGGATATTTATGAAGGACAACGGAATTACGGTGGTTGTTCTTACAAGAGGCGGTGAAGGAGCAAGTATTTACTTCGGTGATGAGGTTATCGCTGTTCCTTCGATGAAGGTTCCGGTTACGGACACAACCGGTGCGGGTGATGCATACTGGGGAGGTTTTCTTTCAAGCCTCTTAAGTCAGGGTGTCGGCAGTACTTCGGATATCACCGCTGATAAGCTTGAAAGGGCAGGCAGATACGGTGCGGTATCGGGCGGTCTGTGTATTCAGAAGCCCGGCGGGATCCCTGCTTTGCCGACAAGGGAAGAGATTGAGAGATATATGGAGAAACGGAAATGAAAAGGATAGACTCAGCACAGAAATGGGAATTAAAGATCGTGGGAGAGGATGCGGTATATGAGGCATCTGTTCCCGGTTCTGTTTACAATGATCTTATAGAAGCGGGCAGGATCGAGGATCCCTATTACAGGGACAATGAGAATGATGCTCTTGAGTTCATGAAGAATGACTTCGTTTATACAGGCTCGTTTGATGCGGATATGGACGAGGTTGATCTGAGTGATGAAGTGCTGCTGCGCTTCAACGGTCTTGATACCATAGCTGACATAACACTTAACGGGCATGAGCTTGGGAATGTTAACAATATGCACCGTGTATGGGACTATTCTGTTAAGGAGATGCTTAAGGCGGAAGGCAATGAGCTTGTGATCAATTTCAGATCTCCGGTTGAATATATTGCAGAACAGTATGAGGCCGATCCGGCTATCCTCGGTACCGAAGATGCAATGCGTGGCTTCCCCAAGATCAGGAAGGGACACTATATGTTCGGATGGGACTGGGGTCCGAGACTTCCGGATGCGGGAATATGGAGAGAGGTTGAACTCCTTTCGGTTAAGAAGGCAAGGCTTGACAGTGTTTATGTCAGCCAGAAGTTCAATGATGACCTGAGTAAGGTTACTCTTGATATAAGTGTTAAGCTTGCTAATGCGAACGGGGCATGCTGCGGATCGTATTGTCCGGTTGCGGTTGCCGGTGTGGTCACTCCCGATGGAACCAGACTGTACGATAAAGCGGACATAAATTTCGCTGATGCTCCGGGCGCCGGTTCCGGGAGTGTCATAGAAGGCAGGGTTTCCTTAAACATCGATAAGCCGCAGCTCTGGTGGCCGAACGGACTGGGAGAACAGCCGTTATATACTCTGATCGTCGAGCTGGTTGACGAGAAGGGTGATGTCATTGACGATTGGAAGAGACGGATCGGTGTCCGCAAGATGGAAACAAGCACTGCAAAGGATGAGTACGGCTCGGAGTTTGCTCATATGGTCAACAATGTGAAGTTCTTTGCCATGGGTGCGGATTATATTCCTGAAGATAATATACTTTCCCGTACCGGCAGGCAGAGAACCTTTGATCTGATAAAACAGTGTGTGGATGCGAACTTTAACTGTATCCGCGTATGGGGCGGTGGTCTGTATCCTTCCGATGATTTCTATGATGCCTGTGATGAGATGGGACTTGTCGTATGGCAGGATTTCATGTTCGCGTGTGCCAATTACAGGCTGACGCATGATTTTGAAGACAATATACTGGCTGAGCTTAAGGATAACATAAGGAGGCTGCGTCATCATGCAAGCCTTGGTCTCTGGTGCGGCAACAATGAGATGGAAATGTTTGTCAAGAAGGGAGAATGGGGAGCCAGGAACGAGATCGTCAGCGATTACGTTAAGATGTATGAATATCTGTTTCCGAGGCTGCTTGAAACGGAAGATCCCGACAGATTCTACTGGCCTGCTTCTCCTTCATCCGGCGGTGCTTTTGATGAGCCTAATGATGAAAACAGGGGCGATGTGCATTACTGGGATGTGTGGCATGGCAACAAGCCCTTTACCGAGTACAGGAAGTTTCATTTCAGATATCTGTCGGAGTTCGGTTTCCAGTCGTTCCCTTCGATCAGAACGGTTGAGAGCTTCACACTTCCCGAGGACAGGAATGTGTTCTCATACGTTATGGAGAAGCATCAGAGGAATGCGGCCGCAAACGGTAAGATCATGAATTACATGGAGCAGACCTTCCTCTATCCCAATGATCTTGACACGCTTATCTATGCATCACAGCTGCTACAGGGTGAGGCTATAAGATACGGTGTAGAGCATTTCAGAAGGAACAGGGGACGCTGCATGGGAGCTGTGTACTGGCAGCTCAATGACTGCTGGCCGGTTGCTTCTTGGGCTTCGATAGATTATTTCGGAAGATGGAAGGCACTTCATTACTATGCGAAGAGGTTCTTCGCTCCGCTTATGATCTCATGTGAGGAAGAGGGACTGCTTTCGCAGACGATGAATACAAATGCAGAGCCCTTCCCGGTTAATAAGTCAATAAGACTGAGTGTTGCCAATGAAACGATGAGTGCAAGGGACGTGACCGTCAAGTGGGAACTCAGGAATAATGACGGCTCTGTTATCAGGGAGAATAGTCAGGATCTGACTGTTGAGGCACTTACTTCGGTATGGCTTGATAAAGAGGAGCTTAATGAGGCTTCACTGT
Organism: Lachnospiraceae bacterium; assembly: GCA_016281085.1. Classification (GTDB taxonomy): domain Bacteria; phylum Bacillota; class Clostridia; order Lachnospirales; family Lachnospiraceae; genus UBA2868. The sequence goes on along the minus strand of JAEEHY010000226.1, from coordinate 155 downwards.
ATGAAAACTACGTGAGTTACCGGCTGTTTGAAAACGGTGAGGAGATATCCGGCGGAACTGTTTTGTTCTGTGCACCGAAGCATTTCAGGTTTGTCGATCCGAAGTTAAGTGTGAGGATCGAGGGTGATGAGATCGTTGTAAGTGCAGAGCATTAC
>JAEEHY010000225.1 GCA_016281085.1 Lachnospiraceae bacterium | reverse complement strand
GCTTGACAATGACAGACCGTTTCAGGATGATACCCATGTGGGTTACTGGGCCGATTACTATGAGCTGCGTGTGGATGCGGTAATGGCTGATATTAAGGAACTTAAATCCATATGTGAGGAGAACAATATTAACTTAAGGATTATGACCAATCCGTTGTATCACCTGACTTATCAGAGGGATATCGAGAACGGTTATCTTGATTTCCTGTATGCGCTTGCAGGTGAAGTGGACTATTGGAATTTCAGTTCATTTTCGGACATAACCCTTGATGATGCGAACTATTACGAAACCAGTCATTTCAGACCTTCCGTATCCTATAAGATGATGGATGTTGTATACAACGGAGAGAAGATGGACGGACTGTGGAAACAGGGCTTCGGTGTAAAGGTCACAAAAGAAAACAGGGATGAATTCATATATTTCCTCAGGTATCAGGCTGAGGAAAGAGGGGTGGTGATCCCTGAGTGAGTCTAAATAAATATCCCCCGTCTCATTACCTTACTCATTTGAGCCTTTGTGGGATACTGGGGATAGTGACGGAGCTGTTCGCTGCGTGTCTGCTGTATTTCGTACTGACACCGTTTCAGGATGTGGCCGTTCAGTATCAGGGACAGATCGCTGACAAGCTGAATGACGGTATCGAGAGCTTTATGGCTGTAGTCGTTGTGTCACCTCTTATAGAGGAGGCAATATACAGGTTTCTTATATTGGGAATTGGTGAGAGGTTTCTGGGGTTTGCGGCCGCAAATTTGATCCAGGCCGCTCTTTTCGGTATTCTACATTTAAATCCGGTTCAGAGCATATATGCATTTCTTTTGGGGCTGCTTATCGGAGTTCTTAGGAAGTATTCGGGAACCGTGGCAGCCTGTATCGTATTTCATGTGACATTTAACCTTACAGGCTATCTTTCGGACAGATATCTTCCGGGAGAAATGAGTGTATATATAAGGTGTATTGTAATGCTCATTTCTCTGGCTGCAGGCGTTTATGTATTTATGATGATAAGACGGAAGCGATGTGAGCAGCGTACTGTCTGACAATATCAATATCAGTGTTGGCATAAAGCATACGTGCGCCGCATACATCCTCAAATTCATTGAAAACTGGTATACTGTCCCTGTCATAGATGAAATCGATCCCCATATAATCAGACGGTAAAGCATCGGCAAGCTCGCCGGTAAGGAAACGTTCCTCACGTGTCAGGGTATGGACAGCGGCCCTGCCTCCAAGGGAGAAATTGGCACGGAAATTACCCGGATCGGAGGAGGTCCTCAGCATTCCGGTGACAACAGTGTTGTTTATAAGGTATACTCTCAGATCGCATCCCTTTACGGAGGCTACTCTTTGCATAAGCAGTTTTTTATAGGGCAGCAGACTGTAGGTGCTTCGTATTTCCTGCAGGGCTTCATGAAGCTCTGCCTCATTGTTTATCAGGAAAACATGCTTACCGCCATGACCCTCCGCCGGTTTAAGAACAAAAGGATATCCGAAGTCATCAGCCTTATCCTTAACATTCCTGTAGCCTTTGGTATCGGTTACGGATTGAACCGGTTCGGGAGATTTAAACATGGATAACAGATCATCTTTTCCGACGGTGATGAACGGCATAAAAGGCAATCCGAGAGCGCGGGCAACATCATATGACAGCTCTTTGTCATTTGCTGTCTCAGTTACCTTGGCCGGGTTGAATATTCTGATCCCCTGTTTCTCAAATTCGTAAGCTATTCCTGAATGCCTTGAACGGTTGACTATGAAATCGGGAGCTTCCCTGCCCTTTAGCATGTCAAGTGCAATATTGTCCAGAGTCATATTGTAAGCATCTGAAATATAATCGGTATACACAAGCTTAAGAGTAAGACCGTGGACAGAGCATTCCTTCTGCAGCTTTTCAATAAACCATCTGTTCCATTTCGCATCTGCCGATTCATACAGAAGCCAGCCGGATTTATTCATGATATTGTCCTTTCAATATTTGTCATAAGATCTATACAGTTTCCAGAACGTGTCCGATGATGGCATCGGCAACATTAATCCCCGTACAATTGTATATTCCTTTAAAGTGTGCGTTGGAATTAACCTCACACAGTACAGGGTTTCCATTGCTGTCATGCAGGATATCAACTCCCGCATAATCAAGATCAAGAGCTTTGCAGGCAGTTACTGCCATGTTTACTTCCTCATCCGTAGGCGTATAAGGTTCAGTGTGTCCTCCCAAAGCCACATTGGCCCGAAAATCATTATCGTTGTATCGAAGCATCGATGCGATACATTTTCCGCCAACAATGATCAGCCGTATATCCCTGCCTGGCCCCTCACCTATGTATTCCTGGATCACACACGGCCGACCGTTTATCTGCTTTAGTATGTTTTCGCATTGTTTCCTGTTATTTATAAGATGAACCTGTTCCCCGAATGAACCGAAGCATTCCTTAAGAACATAGGGATACGGCAGCTGCTCTTCTATGGCATTTAGAAAAGCTGTATCCCTGTATCCGATCGTTTCATAAGTAAAGGGTACAGTGAAAGTAACGGGCATCCTGACAAGCCCTGCAAGCCTTGTACTGGTCAGGGATTTGTCATCACAGGCCCTGATCGCTTCGGCGCGGTTGAACAGACGAAGTCCCATGGCTTCGAGTGATCCTGCGAGCCTGATATCCTTGTCCCAGAAGATGACATACCCGGGATATTCACTGCCGCCCTGTGAGAGAGCCTGTGAAATAACTTCATTTCTGTCCGTCCTGATCAGAAGATCGGCATTTGTGAGCAGCTTAAGCTCGCTTCCTGCTTTATGTGCAGCCTCTATAAGCCAATCGTACAACTCATTGAATTTGTCCCGTTCAAGGAATCTGTTTGTGATAAGCCATCCTGTCATTATATGTGCTCCGTGATTTATGCTGTTTACATGTAAGCATGACACATCAAAAATTTATCTGCTGTTCTGAAAAGTTACCATTATATAAAACAGTATAAATGATTTGAGAGTAAATATAAATCCAAAAATGGAAATCATTTTTCACAGCGTTGACCGTAAAAGTTATAAATGATATTATGTAACTATTCAGAACAGCACAAATATTTTAAAATATGACTCTCATGCTTGCATGAAAGAGGCATATTTTATAAATATTTGTATTTGAGCAGAACACTTAGCGAGGGTGCTAAACATCCGGGGGATGTTTGCTCAGCACCGACCGAAGCGAAGCGTAGACTTTTTCGAGCTTAGTGTGAGCCATGCATGTATACTTAATGAGGTATTTTCGAATTTAGTATACATGTTGGATGAATCCAAAACAGCGAAAAATACGAAGTATTTTGAGCTTGTTCAGAATAGCATTCAAATTTTAAGTAAACTGAAATATATGAATTCTCAGGTTTAAGAACCACCTGTATCCATATACAAGAGGAAGCCGATATGTCAACACAGAACTCATTTAAACAGATAACCAAGGACAGAGTCAAGGAGCCGAAGAAATACAATGTGGTGATGTTCAATGATGATTTCACCACTATGGATTTCGTTGTGGATATTCTGATGGATGTATTTAATAAGAATAAAGATGATGCAGAGGTACTCATGATGACGGTACACAAGAGCGGAAAGGCCGTCGTTGGTGAATATCCTTATGATATTGCGCTCACCAAGGTAAACAGGGCATCCGAACTGGCGAGAAAAGAAGGTTATCCGTTCAGGATGACTGTGGAGGAAGCAGTATGAATCTGTCAAAGGATGCGGCGCAGATGCTGCGTGATTCGATCACCTATGCGCTTGAACATAATTACGAATATGTAACTCCGGAGATACTGGTACTCATGCTATGCAAGAATGATGATTTCAGAGCAGCCATAGCAGCCTGCGGAGGCGATATATCACAGCTTGCCACCGATCTTATGGCATACAGTGATGAGTACATAGATCATATAGAGAACAAGGATCCCGAACTGTCGATAGGAGTCGGTTATACACTCGCGGGCGCCGGAGAACAGGCGATAAACGGAGGCAGAAACGAGATTGAGATAAGTCACATCATCAATGCGGTATGGCAGCTGCCGGACAGTTATGCCGTGTATTTCATGGAAAAGCAGGGAATAGATAAGACTGAACTGTTAAAAGCAATGGGTGAACTGACCGGAGTTGATGATGAGTTCTCTGATACAGAGACCGGTAAGGAAAAGGGTAAGAACATACTTAAAACATATGCGCCATGCCTGAATGACAAGGTTTCGGAAGCGAATCCCCTTATCGGAAGGGAGGCCGAGCTTGAACGTACCATTCAGATACTCTGCCGTAAGGACAAGAACAATCCTCTTCACATCGGTGAACCCGGCGTAGGCAAGACAGCGATCACATACGGACTTGCACAGAGGATCAATGACGGAAAGATCCCGGGACTTCTTAAGGGCAGCAGGATTTTTGCGCTTGATATAGCCGGAATGGTAGCGGGAACTACGTACCGGGGTGATTTTGAAAAGCGCTTTAAGAAGGTGCTTGCAGAGATAGAAAAGGAAGAAAAACCAATAGTCTATATAGATGAGATCCACAGCATCACAGGAGCCGGTGCCGTTGGCGAGGGTTCCAATGATGCCGCGAACATGCTCAAGCCTTATCTTGCGGACGGTCATATACGTTTTATCGGGGCAACAACCTTCGAGGAGTATAAGAAACACTTTGAAAAGAATAAAAGCCTTGTAAGACGTTTTCAGAATGTTGAGATCAGGGAACCCGGTGTTGACGAGACCGTAAAGATACTCAACGGATTAAAGGATAAATATGAAGATTTCCATGGCGTTGAGTATGAAGAGGGTGTGCTTGAATATGCCGCTTCAATGAGCGCCAAATATATAAACGAACGCTTCCTTCCGGATAAAGCAATAGATCTTATCGACGAAGCCGGAGCCTACAGGAAGCTGCATCCGATCGACAGGGCCGTACAGACCGTGGATAAGGAAGTGATAGTCAGGGTTCTGACAGATATCTGCCGTGTGCCGGTTGAGACGGTCGAATCCGAAGAAGCGGATATGCTCGCATCCCTTAAGGATAAGCTGGAGGCTAAGATATACGGGCAGGATGAGGCAATAGGGCAGGTTGTAAATGCTATCAAATTTGCAAGGGCAGGCCTGATCGAGGACAATAAGCCGCTCGCAAGTCTTCTGTTCGTAGGTCCGACCGGAGTCGGTAAAACCGAAGTTGCAAGATGCCTTGCAAAGGAACTGGGTGTTAAGCTGGTAAGGTTTGATATGAGTGAGTACGGCGAGAAGCATGCAGTAGCCAAGCTCATTGGATCGCCGGCCGGCTATGTGGGCTACGAGGAAGGTGGTCTTCTTACCGAGGAGATAAGAAAGAATCCGTCAGCCGTGCTGCTCCTTGATGAGATAGAGAAGGCACATCCGGATATATACAGCGTACTTCTGCAGGTTATGGATTATGCTACGCTTACCGATAACCAGGGCAGAAAGGCTGATTTTAAAAATGTTGTGGTAATAATGACATCCAATGCCGGAGCCAACAGGATAGGTAAGAAGGGCATAGGCTTCCAAAGTGATTATCAGGATGACAGTATACTCATGGAGGAGGTTAAACGGCAGTTCCAGCCCGAGTTCCGTAACAGGTTGAATAAGATAGTTGTATTTAACGGTATGGATGATGAAATGGGTACCCGTGTTGTTGACAAGAAGCTGAATGAACTTAGGGAAATGCTTGAGAAGAAGAATATAAAGCTTGAGGTTGATGAAAAGGCACGGGATCTTATCAAGGAAAGGGGCATAAGCAGGGAATTCGGTGCCAGAGAGGTTGACCGTGTCATCAGAAATGATATCAAAACATTATTTGTTGATGATATCCTGTTCGGTGAACTCAAGAACGGCGGTGTACTCAGCCTGAGCGCCTGGGACGGGGAATTTACATCCAGCCACCGTCCAGAGTTATCACCTGACCTGTAAGATAATCATTACCTGTACATAACTGAAGCGTAAGCCTCGCAACATCTTCGGGAGTTCCCATCCTGTCGGAAGGGATATCCGAGATGATCGAGGCTTTTTCTTCTTTATTAAACATGTTGTTCATGTCGGTGTCTATCATGCCGCACGCTATCGCATTGACCTGAATGTTACTGGGAGCCAGTTCCCTTGCAAGAGCCCTGGTAAATGCGTTGAGTCCTCCCTTGGATGCGGAGTAGGCAACCTCGGTTGATGCCCCGTGCTCACCCCATACGGAGGAAATGTTAATTATCTTCCCGCGTTTCTTGCTAAGCATAAAGGGTATGGCCAGGCGGCTTAAGTAAAAGGCAGAGCTTAAGTTGGTCGCGATCACCCGGTCCCATTCACTTGGAAGCATATCCTGCGTGAGTCCTATATAGGATATCCCCGCATTGTTGATCAGAATGTCTACATCTTCAACATCCTTAAAAAGACTGTCAGCCTGAGCGGCGTAGGCAAGGTCGCCGGTAAATGTATTACATGATACGCAGTATTTATCCCTTATCAGGGCTGCGGTTTCATTTAACAATTCCGTTTTGTTGAGACATGTAATGGTCAGGTCATAGCCTGCTTCCGCAAAGGCAAGTGCGATAGCACGTCCTATTCCCCTTGATGCTCCCGTTACAATGGCATGTCTGTTCATAATGCAGTACACCTCGATATATTATGTTAACTTGACTTTCATAAAAACGTACTATATGATGTAACTATTCAGGACAGCACATATGTAGTTACACTGAAGTACAGTATACAATATCTTGTATGGGCGGTCAACGTACATACAAATAAAGGTAGTGTAAAGCAGATTATGAAAGCTGAGAACCGTCATAAGGAATCCACCGCCTTATGACATTCGTGATAACGAATGTACATCGCAAGCGGTAACCCCTTATGACAATAGGAAAGGGAGAAGGATATGGGTGAATTATACGATCTGATCATCGCAGGAGCCGGACCTGCAGGTCTGACTGCAGCTATCTATGCAAGGAGGGCAGAACTTAAGGTTCTCCTGATCGAGAAGAACTATATAAGCGGGGGACAGATAATCAATACTTATGAGATAGACAATTATCCGGGACTTCCCGGACTGTCGGGAATGGATCTTGCAACAAAGATGTCGGAGCATGTTGATAAATATGAAACGGAGCGTCTGACAGCAGAGATACAGAGGCTTGACCTGGCAGGAGATATTAAGAAGATCGAGACGGACAAGGGTGTATTTGAGGCAAAGTCAGTCATCCTCGCAAGCGGCAATTCCCCGAGCAAGCTTGGTGTCAGGGGAGAGGAAGAGCTTACCGGAATGGGAGTATCGTATTGTGCAACCTGTGACGGTGCTTTTTTCAGAAACCGTACGGTAGCAGTTGTCGGAGGCGGTGATGTTGCCGTTGAGGATGCTATCTTCCTTGCGAGAGGATGTAAAAAGGTATATGTGATCCACAGAAGGAATGAGCTTCGTGCGGCCAAGACATTGCAGACTGCATTATTCGCCTGTGACAATGTTGAAATGGTATGGGACAGCGTGGTTACCGAAATATCCGGCAAGGATAATGTTGAAAAGGTGGCAGTATCCAATGTAAAGGACAACAGCACATCGGAACTTGAAGTAAACGGTGTGTTTATAGCGGTAGGAAATGTTCCGAACAATCTCTATGTTCCGGGCGGTCGGGATAAGGATGCACTTAAAGAGGGAGAGCTGCTTCTTGACGCAAAAGGATATGTTGTTGCGGGAGAAGACTGTGCTACCAATATTCCCGGAGTTTATGCGGCGGGAGATATAAGATCCAAGGCTTTGAGACAGGTCTCAACAGCAGTTGCGGACGGAGCCAATGCAGTATATGCGATTGAGAAATATCTTGTCGGAGCATAATAAGTTCACAAAAAGTTAACAAATGACCGAAAGCCCGATGAAACAGCTAAATACAGAGCATGAAATGTGCCCGGATTCGTCCGGGCACATTTGTATCGGTTGACAAAAAGGCAAATGGGTGTTATATTTTCATGAGTGTAACAAATTTGTAACTTATTATAATTTCAAAGGAGACTTTATGAAGAAAAATGTAATAAGAGTTGCGGCCTTCAGTATGGCTGCCGCGATGATCATTACAGGAAGCTCTACAATAAATGTTAATGCAGCAACAGCATCATCGGTTCTTCCGGCAGGCGGAGGAATACTGGTAACCGGAAACGGAGTATCGTTAAAGGACATTAAGGCTGAACGCGCAAGGAGTGCCGCTAAGCAGAAGGCACAGGAGATACACAACAACGTATCCGCAGACGAGGCGGATGAGACGGAAACAAACAAGGTTGAAACACTGACCGCCAGTGCGGCCGATAAGGTGGAGATATCCATCAAGGCTGAGACACCTGCCAGCAAGGCGGTACGTAATTCCGAAACAATAAACGGTACATCAATAGTCGGAAGTGCTGCCGATGCAGCATCGATGACGGTTACCGAGACCGAGGAGGCAAGAGAGCTTATAGCTGAACCCGAACCGGAACAGGTAATTGAAGATGCATCTACCGTAAGCGCAGATGCAGTGTCCGTATCTGATAATTCCGTATCCGACAATCAGATCTCCGATGAAGGTAAAACAGGAGAAGCATCTCAGGAGACAGTAAAGGAAGAGAAGAAGGACGGACCTACCATAGAGGTTTATCTTGCATCAGGTAAGTTTGATGATGATGAGGAGGATTTCTCCAATCTCGTGATCGCACAGGTTTCCTACTATGTTAATGTCAGGGACATTCCCAGTGAGGATGGAGAGGTAGTAGGTAAGCTGTACAACAATTCAGCAGGTGAGTGGTTGGATAAGGACGGCGACTGGTACAAGATCAAGTCCGGTAATGTTACAGGTTATGTTAAGAGTGAGTTCGTAGTAAGTGGTGCGGCAGCCAAGGATCTTGCCAAGAAGGTTGGAGAGAGAGTTGCAGTTGTAACAACCACTACACTTAAGGTAAGAGAGGATGCGAGTCTTGACTCTGCAGTTCTCGGTCTTGTTCCCATGGAGGACAGGCTGACAGTAGTTGAAGAGACTGACGACTGGGTTAAGGTATCGATAGAGGAAGGTGACGGATGGGTAAGCAAGGAGTTCGTTACCGTATCAACAGAGTTCCCTAAGGCTGAGAGTAAGGCCGAAGAGGAAGCACGTCTTCGTAAGGAAGAGGCAGCAAGACAGGCAGCCATTGCGGCAGCCAACAGAGCGGCAGCAGCCAAGAATGGCGGCAAGAAGTCCGGCGGCAGCGGCAAGAAATCCGGCGGTGGCGGCGGTGGCGGAAGCTATTCGGCATCGGGAAGCGGCGCGGGATCATCAGTTGCCAACTATGCATTGCAGTTCGTGGGTAATCCGTATGTATACGGTGGATCGAGTCTGACAGGTGGAACAGACTGCTCAGGATTTACAATGAGTGTATACAGGAACTTTGGTGTATCACTTCCGCACTCATCAGGTGCACAGAGGAGCGTCGGATACAGTGTTGGTGGTCTTGCAAATGCTCAGGCAGGCGATATCGTATGTTACTCGGGTCACGTAGGTATTTACATCGGCGGCGGACAGATCGTCCATGCAAGTACGGCCAAGACCGGTATCAAGGTATCAAATGCAGGCTACAGATCTGTACTTGATGTACGAAGGATTTTCTAAGCCGTTTATCGGAACGGATGAATATAATTGAACATAAGTGGGACTGCGGAACAGATCCGTGGTCCCATTTTTGCAATAAGTTGGTTGTATTCATTGCAAGGAATGTCTGAAAATGTTATAATATCCAATAAGCGTCGTGAAGAATCTGCAGGGATCGGTAAGGAAGTCAACATACTTTTTACATATTCAGGCAGTATCTTTAATGACAGAAACCGCAAGGGGGTGACCGAAATGAAATTTGTAATAGTAGGAAAGAATATTGATCTTACGGAGGGACTCAAGAGTGCCGTAGAGGATAAGATAGGAAAGCTGGAGAGGTATTTTACACCGGATACCGAGGTTCATGTAACTCTTAGTGTTGAAAAGGAACGGCAGAAAATAGAGGTGACAATACCGGTTAAAGGAAGTATTATCAGATCTGAACAGGTCAGCAACGATATGTATGTATCAATAGACCTTGTAGAGGAGATCATAGAGAGACAGCTTAAGAAATACAAGAACAAGATAGCGGACGGCAAGTACGGTTCCGGAAGTCTCAAGGAAGAGTTCATGGAGAAGGAGTACGAGGAGGATGATGATATCAAGATAGTCCGCAGCAAGAGGTTTGATATCAAGCCGATGTATCCCGAGGATGCATGTGTACAGATGGAACTTCTGGGTCATGGCTTTTATGTATTCTGTAATGCAGAGACCGATCAGGTGAACGTAGTGTATAAAAGGAAGGGGAATACCTACGGACTTATCGAACCGGAAGTTTAAATGAGATATTAAGGGGGAGCTTTAGCTCTCCCTTTAATTTTTATGTATTTTACCGCATTTTTATTGTAATCACAGTGTCTGTGTGATATAATTCCATTCGGACACTGTTAAAAAATTAACAAAGGTACCAATTAACATTCAAATATAACAACGGAGGTAACAGAATGTCTAAGAAAGTCGTTATTGCAAGTGCTTGCCGTACAGCTATCGGAACAATGGGAGGTTCACTTTCAACCATTCCCGTAGCGGATTTGGGAGCTATCGTTATCAAGGAGGCAGTAAACAGAGCCGGAATCAAGCCGGAGGATGTCGAGCATGTATACATGGGATGTGTTATACAGGCAGGACAGGGCCAGAACGTGGCACGTCAGGCATCCATCAAGGCAGGTCTTCCCATCGAAACACCCGCAGTTACATCTAACGTAGTGTGCGGATCAGGTCTTAATTGTGTAAATCAGGCAGCACAGATGATAATGGCAGGAGATGCCGATGTTGTTGTTGCAGGCGGTATGGAGAACATGTCTATGGCTCCTTTCGCAATCCCCAATGGTCGTTACGGATACAGAATGATGTGGCCCAGCCAGAGCCAGGGCGGTCTTGTTGATACAATGGTTAAGGATGCACTTTGGGACGCATTCAATGATTACCATATGATCACAACAGCAGATAATATCGCAAAGCAGTGGAACCTTACAAGGGAAGAGCTTGACGAGTTTGCGCTTAAGAGCCAGCTGAAGGCATGCGCTGCTATCGAGAACGGTGAATTCAAAGAAGAGATAGTTCCCGTTGAAGTTAAGAAGAAGAAAGAAACAGTTATATTTGATACAGATGAAGGCCCGAGACAGGGTTCTACAATTGAGGGTCTTGCTAAGCTTCGTCCCATCAATCCCGACGGTTTTGTTACTGCAGGTAATGCATCGGGTATCAATGACGGTGCTGCAGCTGTTGTTGTAATGAGCGAAGAGAAGGCTAAGGAACTTGGTGTTACTCCCATGGCGACCTTCGTTGCAGGCGCTCTTGCAGGTGTTGATCCCACTATCATGGGTATCGGACCTGTTGCAGCAACAAGGAAGGCTATGGCCAAGGCCGGCTACAAGATTGAGGACTTCGACATCATCGAGGCTAACGAGGCATTTGCAGCTCAGTCTGTTGCAGTTGGTAAGGATCTCGGTATTGATGTAGACAAGCAGCTTAACCCTAACGGTGGCGCAATTGCACTCGGACATCCTGTTGGAGCTTCCGGAGCACGTATCTTCGTTACCCTGCTTCATGAGATGAAGAAGAAGGGTGCCAAGAAAGGTCTTGCAACCCTGTGCATCGGTGGTGGCATGGGCTGCGCAACGATCGTTGAGATGTGAGCTGTATAAGAGTTCACACTATATAAGTTGTATGACTCATATAAACTATAAGCCAAATAAGTTATATATGCAGATTTTCCTGAATAAAGTAATACAAATTATTTGGGTTAAACGTGATGGTATGACTTTTCGGTGTGAATTAAGGTAGAAAATCGTACTGAATCTTGTGAAAACTGAAATAAGTATGACTTTTCGGTGTGAATTAAGGTAGAAAATCGTACTGAAACGCGTGAAAACTTAAATTGGTATGACTTTCATGAGAAAATAAGGGAACAAAAAGATAACAAAATATGAAAGAAGGTGTAATTTGGTGGAATTCGTATTATACGAGCAGAAAGACGCGATAGGCATTATAACAATAAACCGTGAGAAAGCGTTAAATGCTCTTAACTCACAGGTACTTGATGAGCTTAACGAGGCTTTTGATGCAGTTGATCTTAATACAGTAAGATGTCTTATACTTACAGGCGCAGGCGAGAAGTCATTCGTAGCCGGTGCAGATATAGGCGAGATGTCTACACTTACCAAGGCAGAGGGTGAGGCCTTCGGCAAGAAGGGAAATGATGTATTCAGGAAGATAGAGACTTTTCCGATCCCCGTTATTGCCGCAATAAATGGTTTCGCACTCGGCGGCGGGTGTGAGATTTCAATGAGCTGTGATATCAGGATATGTTCAGAAAATGCAATGTTCGGACAGCCTGAGGTGGGTCTTGGAATTACTCCGGGATTTGGCGGAACACAGAGGCTTGCACGTCTTGTTGGCGCAGGTATGGCTAAGCAGATGATCTATACCGCACGCAATATCAAGGCAGACGAGGCTTACAGGATCGGTCTTGTCAATGAGGTTGTTAAGGCTACCGTTGATGAGGAAGGTAATGTTACAGTATCTGCCAAGGACAATCTTATGGCAGCGGCTGAGAAGATGGCAGCTTCAATAGCAAAGAATGCTCCGATCGCAGTACGTAACTGCAAGAAGGCAATTAATGACGGGCTTGAGGTGGATATGGATAAAGCAATCGTTATTGAAGAGAAGCTCTTCGGCGACTGCTTCGAGACAGAAGATCAGAAGGCCGGTATGGGTAACTTCCTTAAGAAGAAGGATGATCCTACCAAGGTGAAGGTTGTTGATTTCAAGAACTGCTAATAGTCCGATCTGATCTATTAAACAGAAATTGTGTAACAGAACTTATTAATATGCAATATGCAATAAGTAATAAAATGGAGGAAACAAAATGAAGGTTGGTGTAATCGGTGCCGGTACAATGGGACAGGGTATTGCTAAGGCATTTGCCCAGACAGATGGTTATGAAGTAGCACTCTGCGATATCAAGCAGGAGTGGGCAGAAGGCGGTAAGGACAAGATAATCAAGGGTTATGATAAGCTTGTTGCCAAGGGAAAGATGACACAGGAGGATGCAGATAAGATCGTAGCACGCATCACACCCGGTCTCAAGGAAGATATCTGTGCAGACTGTGACCTCATAGTAGAGGCTGCATTCGAGGATATGGAAGTTAAGAAGACTACATTTAAGGAACTTGATGAGATTTGCAAGGATTCATGTGTATTCGCATCAAACACATCTTCACTTTCGATTACAGAGATCGGTAATGGCCTTAAGAGGCCCATGGTTGGTATGCATTTCTTCAATCCCGCAGACCGCATGAAGCTTATCGAGGTTATCGCAGGCGTTAATACACCCGATGAAACTGTAGACTGCATTAAGAAGATTTCAGAGGAGATAGGTAAGACACCCGTACAGGTTAATGAGGCAGCAGGTTTCGTAGTTAACCGTATCCTTATCCCGATGATCAATGAAGCTGCTTTCATTAAGATGGAAGGCGTTTCGGATGTTGCAGGCATCGACTCGGCAATGAAGCTTGGTGCCAATCATCCCATGGGTCCCCTTGAACTGGGTGATTTCGTAGGACTTGATATCTGTCTTGCAATAATGGATGTTCTTTATAAGGAGACAGGCGATTCCAAGTATCGTGCATGTCCTCTTATCCGCAAGATGGTACGTGGCGGCAACCTTGGTGTTAAGTCAGGCAAGGGCTTCTATATCTACAACGAAGACAGGACCAAGACACCTATTGACGCGCAGTAAGATATGTCATTCTTAAACGAATGCGAATGATCCGGTATTATCATTTAATGATACCGGTTAAAGATCTGTGACTATCCGGAAACATAGAAAGATATTTCGCTTCCTGAATAGTTACAAGTAGAAACAATAATATATATGGAGGAATAAATCATGGATTTTTCTTTATCAAAAGAACATGAAATGGCGAGACAGTTATTTAAGGAATTCGCCGAGAATGAAGTAAAGCCTCTTGCTCAGGAAATCGATGAGCAGCACAGGTTCCCCAGGGAGACTGTTGATAAGATGGCTAAGTACGGTTTCTTAGGTATTCCTGTACCCAAGGAGTACGGCGGACAGGGATGTGATATCCTTACATACGCTATGTGTGTTGAGGAGCTCTCCAAGGTTTGCGGTACTACAGGCGTTATCGTTTCTGCACATACTTCACTGTGTGTTGATCCCATAATGACCTTCGGTACGGAAGAGCAGAAGCAGAAATACGCAGTACCTTTAGCAAAGGGCGAGAAGCTTGGTGCTTTCGGTCTTACCGAGCCCGGAGCAGGTACAGATGCACAGGGTCAGCAGACCAAGGCAGTACTTGATGGTGATGAGTGGGTACTTAACGGATCCAAGTGCTTCATTACAAACGGTAAGGAAGCAGACGTATATGTAATCTTCGCTGTTACAGGAAAGATTGAGAAGCGCGGCAAGATGATGAAGGAGATATCCGCATTCATCGTTGAGAAGGGAACCCCCGGCTTCACCTTCGGTACCAAGGAAAACAAGATGGGTATCTGCGGTTCATCAACATATGAGCTTATCTTTACAGACTGCCGTATCCCGAAGGACAACCTTCTTGGAAAGCAGGGCAAGGGCTTCAATATAGCAATGCATACACTTGACGGTGGACGTATCGGTATTGCCGCTCAGGCACTCGGTCTGGCAGCAGGCGCTCTTGAGACTACAATTAATTACGTTAAGGAGAGGAAGCAGTTCGGTCGTGCGATCGGAGCATTCCAGAATACACAGTTCCAGCTTGCAGACATGGCTACAAAGGTTGAGGCTGCAAGGATGCTTGTTTACAAGGCAGCACGTGCAAAGGATCAGTATCAGAAGGATGGCAAGACATCTTACTCTGTAGAGGCTGCTATGGCTAAACTGTGTGCAGCTGAGGTGGCAATGGAAGTTACAACCAAGGCCGTACAGCTTCACGGTGGTTACGGATACATCAAGGAGTATGATGTTGAGCGTATGATGCGTGATGCCAAGATCACCGAGATCTATGAAGGAACCAGCGAAGTTCAGAGAATGGTCATAAGTGCAAACATTCTTAAATAAATATTATTTGAAGAAAGGACAAAAACTATGAAAGTAGTAGTAT
>JAEEHY010000224.1 GCA_016281085.1 Lachnospiraceae bacterium | reverse complement strand
GGGTTCGAATCCCTCCGTCTGCGAGCGAGGAGCATCATGACGAAGTCATGATTTCAAATGCGACGAGCGACTTGTCATAAGGAGGGACCCATGAAGTGGGAGGATTCCTTATGACTTACCGCTGACAAAGAACGGGATGCCAAAAGGCATTCCATTTTTGTTTTGCACAGATGTTCCCCAAAATTATTATGACAAATTATGACAAAATTCAAAGAATGCCGATTTACTGCGCTTTTCGAGCCTTTTCGACCTTGCTGTACGCTGAAAAATTGATGATGTTACTTGATAATTTCTCAAGAGCTTCCACCTTAACCGAACGGGAGCTGATATCATAATCATAGAACCGTTCATTGGTGGTTGGAAGGTGTCCGAGCATATTGGCAACGGCTTCACGGGGAAGTACAGTGTTCAGGTATGAAGATACCGTACGTCTGATCTCGTGAATACTCGTCCGTTCTATACCTGCTTCGTTAGACCTTCTGCGGCAGGCATCACTTACGGAATTCGAGGTTACCTTCATACTTCAAACGACGATAATGAGTGCGTCGTTTGAAAGTGAAACGACGGAAAATGCGTCGATTCAGAATGATTTTGCGTCGATTGGGCGAAACGACGCGTCGATTCATGATAAAACAGCATTAATTGGGAAACTTAAGAATGATGAAAAAGCAGGTAAACTGTCAAATAAGGATTCTATTGATATAGAAGCAATCATAGAAAATGTCGATATTAAGCAAGTTATTTCTTCCAAAGAGGTTATGGGGATTTTAGGATGTCAAACAACAAAAGCACGTAAAATACTTAAAACGATGGAGCAACAGGGAATTATTAAAGCAATTACCGGTAAAGGTAAGGGCAAATATATCCTTAGTATTTCGCAGGAGATTTAAATCTATAAACGAAAGCTGCCCGTGGTTGACGGATGGATATTCCTGACCTTATCAATTTACGGATTGAAGAATTAACTGCTGGCTTGGTATTCTTCTATAATCGGTATTCCTGATCGGAATTCGGTATAAATTAGATTTATGGCTTTTTCATCAGTATACCGGCTGTTTCGGTAAATTCCAAATATTGATCATCATTTTTACAAAATTAGGAGACAGAGAACCGTCCCCTGTCTCCCTGACCTTGGAAAGTTTGGAAAAGTGCTTTTTAAACAACTGCCGGTCCCTGCCATATAAGTGGGAAAGTTTAAACTCCAAGAGGGCTGATTTTTATTGGCTCTCTTGTTTTTTCGAAAGGGCAAGAATATTTGAAGAATTCAAGTTCTATCTTATCATTCGTCCAAGGTTATATCTTGACTATTCAGTAACGAGACTGTACAATATGGGTATACCCATTTGTACAATAAAGGAGGATACACTTATGGCAGCTATGGTTCAGGAATATGACGCTAAGCTGGATTCCAGGCGGCGTATAACTATACGAAATACACCGTATGAGTATTACCACGTGGAGGAATATGAAGACGGAATAATAAGACTGGAACCACGGGAGCTTACAGTTCCATTTCAGATATCTAAAAATACACTTCAAATGATGGATTCGGCTATGGAAAACTTTAATAAAGGTGTTGTTTCCGAAGCCATAGATCTTTCTGAATTTGAGGAGATATCGGATGTTTAAGATACATATGGGCATTCCCGAAATGAAAGAGTTTTGGGAATCATTAAAAGGAAAAGTGAAGTCGGATAAAGCGAACAAGAATGAACTACGGCTATACAAAAGGATAGGAAAAGACCTCAGATTCTTATCGGTCAACCCCCTGCATTCCGGACTTCAGTCTCATGAAATAGGCATTTTGAGTAAACGATACGGACATAAAGTGTGGCAGTCATATCTGGAGAATAACACACCTGCGGCGGGACGGATATACTGGGTATATGGACCCAAGCCACAGATGATAACTGTTATAGGTATTGAGCCTCATCCGGAAGATCTATAAACATGCAAGGAACCATGGTGTTATTGATTATTTGGATGAACTGACAAACTTCGAGTGTCTTGTTAAAAAGACTTTTTCAGTTATGACAACTATAGAGTATCTTGATCACATGTATCAGGAATTTTCAAATGGGGATATGAAAGCAGCGTCTGTAATTTTGGTTGTTTTATAATTTATCATTTTCATGCTTAGCAAGAATAGAACCGAATTTACCACTGTCAGAAGCTGCTATAGAAAACTCACACTGTTGCCTGTTTGTGGTTGATAGTAAAATCGATGCCTGGCATGAGAAGAAAGTATGGGATGAAATGATGAGTAAGTAAATACATAGCAGAGAAAGAAGAGTTTTATAATGAGGGGGCTGTCACAGCAGGTGGCAGCTCCTGATGTTTGCATGGATCAACCAGATTGTTTAAAAGGTCTTTTACTTGTAAAAATCACCTGCGTGTTATAAACTGTCTCTTGTGACTGCAGATATTGGTCACGGCAGGGGAACAGGGAGCAGGATCAGGCTTCCGCCCGAAAAAGATCAAAGGATGGAATAAGAGAGGACAGAAACATGGTATGCGATAACATTCTTGAATATATAGGTCATACACCGATGGTAAGGCTTAACCGGATGACCGATCCGGGAGATGCCGAGGTGCTGGTAAAATATGAAGGACTTAACGTCGGCGGCTCCATTAAGACCCGTACAGCCTTCAATATGATAAAGCAGGCCAAAAAGGACGGGCTTATAGATGATGATAAGCTCCAGGAGATACAGGATACGATAGATGCGCTGGAGAAGAAGCTTTTTGATACAATGACGGAGTGGTCTGAATGATTTCCATAAGAGATGTGGCAGAGCGTGCCGGGGTTGCTATTTCAACAGTATCCAAGGTTCTTAATAACTATCCGTATGTCAGTGAGGATACCAAGCGCAGGGT
>JAEEHY010000014.1 GCA_016281085.1 Lachnospiraceae bacterium | reverse complement strand
GTTGTTAAGGCCGACCTCAATATTTCGCTTGGCATACATTTCACCGCCCATCGGCTGTGTTTCGAGCCATATCTTCTCATAGCCGCCGCCCTCGACCAGTACCTTTTTTCCGCCGAAGTCCTTTATATTAAGAAGGCACTTCCTCTCCGCTTCATCATAAAGATGCTGTAATTCTGCATCACCTGTTTTAAAAGTCACCCGCGATATCGTATTCACTCTCATTCTCCGTTCTGCTAAATTCCCGGCAGGAAAATACGTAATATTCCAATCCCGTTCCGCATAGTTTCGATGATCATACGTAAATGATGCTGAAACTTTCAAACTGTGCCTCTGCCTTCTTATCCAGCATATCATGTACGTACATTCCAAAATGCGCACCGGTGAAACCTCTGCAGTACTCGTCGGTCAATATTTCCGTACTTCCTTTTGCAGGCAGCTGTGTGTAATCCCCGTTACATGCGTAATAAAAGCTGATCGTGATCCCGTCTGTTTCTATCTTCAGATCAACAGCCCCATTGTCCGCAAGCCTGACAGGTTCGATAATGTCCGTAATATCACCCTTATCACTCTTAAGAAGGACAAGAACGGGATTCCCTGCTTCATCCGAACTTTTCCCGAGGATATAGAAATTCATATTGTCATACATGTAAACAAGTCCTGCCAGATGCTCCGGGGCTTCCGGTTTAAAATGCATCCTTGTCGCGGCCGTACAGGCCTTCTCACACTGCCTTGCGGCAAGAAGCGAGACATCATGAAGCGAATTCAGTGATTCCTCTCCCCGGATGATAAGCCTGCGGCTGTCGGTATCTATATGCGCAAAAGTGTTGTAATCCCTTCGGGGAGATCTGTATCTTACATTGATCTGTGAGGTACCGAAGCCATCACGAAAGTCGTTTTCATCTCCGTAAGGATAAGGTCTGAGCCCGGCAGGCTCCTCTATTTCATCCATACAGTACCTGCTCCCGCTCTTTGTTTTGAAGAAGCCGTCATCATCCAATACGATCTCCTGTATCGCGCACTCTCTTCCGAGAATACATCCTCCCGCTTCTTTTGACGGTCTGGCGCAAAGGTGGACAAGATACCATTCTCCGTTATCCGCCTTCACTATATCTGCGTGACCGCATTTCTGCAGTCCTGTATTTTTGTCCGAGGTAAACAGAGGATTGTCCGGACAGGTTTCATAAGGACCGTAGACACTCTCTGCTCTTGCGACAGTCACCACATGATCGTATCCCGTACCGCCTTCCGCTGTTATAAGATAGTAATATTTTCCTATATGATAGATGTGGGGTCCTTCACAGCATCCGATTCCGGAGCCGTCATACACTTTAATGCGCTCCCCGGCGGGTTTGAGTGTTACGGGATCAAGCTCCTGTACGGTTATTCCTCCAAACCCGTTTATCATATTTACAAGGTATTTCTTCCCATCCTCATCATGAAACAGCGATGGATCAAAACCGATACTGTTAAGATATAAAGGATCCGACCATTCCCCATAAATATCATCCGTGGTAACCACATAATTGTTTGTATTGTAAAACCGTCCCTTCTTGGTCTTAACATCGGTATATACAAGAAAGAATCTTTCCCTGTCAAAACTCAAACAGGGCGCCCACACCCCACCGGATGCAGGATCGCCCTTTAAATTAAGCTGTGAATCTCTATGGAGGGGTGACCGGATCTGTTTCCAGTTCTTAAGATCGGTTGATTCGAACAGCGAAACGCCCGGCCACCATTCAAAAGTAGAAGTAGCAATGTAATACTTCTCATTTGCCTTTATTATGCTCGGATCGGGACAAAAGCCCCTGAGTATGGGATTTTTTATCATATTATCATCCTTTCAGACCGCTGGTTCCTATACCTTCGACAAGATATCTGTTAAAGATAAGGAAGATCAGGAATACCGGAACAAGTGAAAGCGTGGACATCGCGAACATAGCACCGTAATCCGTTTTGCTCGCGGCATCCGCAAACATCTTGATAGCTAGAGAAGCCGTATACGACTCAGGCTTGCTGAGATAGAGAAGCGGTCCCATATAATCATCCCATTTCCAGTAAAACTGTATAATAACGGTTGTTACGATCGAAGGCTTGAGCAGAGGCAGGATTATGTTGGTATATATCGTATATTTGCTGCATCCGTCTATCGTTGCCGCTTCATCAAGTTCCCTCGGGATCCCCTTCATAAACTGCATCATCTGATATATGAAGAATGCCTGTCCGCAATAATACGGAAGGATCAGCGGCACATAACTGTCTGCAAGCCCTATCCTGTACCAGATAAGAAACGAAGGGATCATGATCACCTGACTCGGGAGCATCATTGTGGCCAGCATACAGGTAAACCAGAATTTCCTGCCCTTAAAGTTTATACGGCAGAAAGCATAGGCGACAAGTGATGAGCTTATGACAGTTCCCAGGGTCGCTACTACCGTAATGATGAATGAATTAAGAAAAAACCTTGCGAATGAGGTTCCCGCAAAACCTTTCCATCCGGTAGAATAATTGCTTGCTTTGACTGTCTTCGGGATAAGGCTCAGTGAGCCTCTTAAGATCTCCGAATTATCCTTAAAAGAACCGGCGATCATCCATAAAACCGGATATATCATAATGAAACCGAAGATCACTACAAGCACGTGATATATGACTTTTCTTGTAACCTTTGCGGTGTGCATCAGTCCTCACCCCCTTCCGAGAAAACCCAGAACCTGGATGTCTTAAAAATCACAAGAGTTATTATACTCATGACTATCAGCATGAACCAGCTCATTGCACACGCATAACCCATATGATTGTACTTGAATGCCTGATTGTAAACATTGAGTGCATACAGCATGGTTCCGTTGTTAGGACCGCCTTGCGTTATTACAAACGCCTGAGTGAAGGACATGAACGCCTGTATCGTCTGCATCACGAGGTTGTACAGGATTATCGGTGACAGACACGGCAGAGTTATCTTTGTAAAGGTCTGCGGACCGTTCGCTCCGTCGATCTTTGCCGCCTCATAATATGTGACCGGAATTTCCTTAAGACCTGCCGCAAATATGATCATTGAAGATCCAAACTGCCATACAGTCATAAGGATGAGCGGGTACAGGGCAAGCTTCTGGTCTCCAAACCAGTTGACCGTCTTGAGTCCCATGTCCGAAAGTACAACATTTATAAGTCCCTTTCGCGCAAACAGCTGTTTCCATACGAGCGCGACCGCCACACTTCCTCCGACAAGCGAAGGAACATAGTAAAGTGAACGGTAAAGAGTGACCATGTTGCTCTTCCTTGTCAGCACAAATGCAACCAGCAGTGCGAAGGCAAGCTTGAGCGGTACGGATAAAAGCACGTATTTGATTGTTATGCCAAGCGATTTAATGAATACATCATCAGAAAACAACTGAAGGAAATTCTTAAATCCGACATAAGTAAGCGTTTTTGATCCCATGGAGTAATCTGTAAAGGAATAGTAAAAAGACGTAACTATCGGAATAAAAGAAAAGCATATGAAACCGAATATGAACGGAAACGCAAAGACATATCCAACCGTCTGGTTACTG
>JAEEHY010000223.1 GCA_016281085.1 Lachnospiraceae bacterium | reverse complement strand
GGTGCTTCCGCTCAGGAAGTTGCAGCATCCTGCCAGACTGTTACCAATGCATGTACCGATACCCAGAATTCAACCAACGAGATGCGCAGCATAAATGATGACATGAGCGCTGCTATTGAATTCTTTAAGCTTTCGGAATAATTCAGGATATAACAAAGCTCCGTGGATAAACCACGGAGCTTTTGATTCACCTGACTCTACTTATCCTCAAGCCCTTTAAGATGTTCTACAAGATCAAGTATCGCAAGTGTGTCAAGATGAAGTGCTTCCGATAACTCCATCAGATGCTTATCCCCATGCGCCAATGAATTGATCTCCTGAGCAGCCCCTTCAATCTCCCTTAAGTTCTTCCTGATCAGTGCTACACGTTCAACGTTTGTCATTGTTTCTTACCTCCTCATTTATTTAGCCATATCAATACAGATTTCTGTCTTTGACTGTTTTATTTTGTCACACATCTTGGGAAATATCAATATATGCATAAGAGAGTCAGGGAACCTGTTGAACCTGTCCCCATAACTGTCCCCATAACTCTGCCCATGACTTTGTTTCCATTGGATTTCTTCTCATTTTGTCCTATAATAGAATCACATTTATGGCTTCAACAATTAATCCAATTTTGAGAAAGTGAAGTGATCAAACATGTTCTCATCGGCGCATTTGATTTTCATACTGATCAGCCTGGCTTTTACAGCAGCAGGCACAATACTTAGCAGACGTTATATTACCGACATAAATCTAATGCTGAAGATCTGTCTGGTGATCGGAATCGTATCCGAAATAATTAAAATTTTCAGTGTTGCGGATATTGTACCTGTTGTGACACCTGTGGTAACGAACAGTGCCGGCGGTATTGAGTTTGACTACAGGGCCATAGGACCTTACACTCCCTATATCAAGGCCGAGCATTTTCCATTTCAACTATGCAGTATACAGCTTATTCTCATATCTGTCGCATTATTGTTAAAAGATGCCCGGAAACTAAGCAGCCTGTTTGCGCTCATGTATGCAACACAGATCATAGGCGGGATACTGGCTATACTCCTTCCCTATCTGGTGACAGAATATGATTCCTTATCTTCTATGCTTATATCTCCAAGAGTATGGCAGTATTTTTTGTATCATTCCATGATCATCACTTTGGGATTGTATATTGGAAACAGCACAGAAGCCGGTATTCGTTTTGAACAATGGAAGACGACTGCATTGGGGATCATGTTGATGGATATTCCCTCCTTCTATCTGAATTCCATTATGTCCGAACCTGTATACCTTAACGGAAAACTGGTCGGTGTCAGTTATTGTGTCAATTACTTTTCGTCATACGTCAACCCGATCGGTTTAAACCTGACACAAAAGTGGCAATGGCTCCTCTATCTGTGCGTCAGATGTGTGCTCGCCATTATCTGTATTTATTCCCTTTTCCTGATCAAACGGAAACGGGCATATTTCAACCGTTAACCCTGCATTAGATTGTAAGGTCTAATATCTGCTGTAATTCCTCTCTTTCCGCTTATGATATCACTGATATGTCAAAGGCATCGTAATTCCTCCCTTTACTTCTCCTTCATTGATACAAACGCCTCCACATATCCCATGATCCTGTCGCGCTGTGCTCTGTCCAGTTTATTGAACTCAGATATAAGGAGCCCGGTATCTGTATTGACATCAACAGTATAATACTCCCGGTTCTTACCTCTGCTCGCTGCGGGATCCACTCCGGAAAGAAGCCATTCGGGCGCCACATCCAGTGTCTTACATATCGCGAGTATCTTGTCAGATGATGGATTGGTCTTGTTCTTCTTCCATTCACTGATGGTACTCTGCTGTATTCCGGATTCCTTCGCAAACTCCTTCTGCGTCATATCCAATTATCTTAATCTTTCAAAAATACGTTCACTTATCGTCATTACAGGATCCCTTTACATTTATCTTACAAATATTTAAGTATATGAATATTGCCACAAATAAAACATCCCGTCATAAACTCTTTCGCGCAGTTTTATCGCTCCCTACGTCTGTAACATTTTTGTAACGGTTTGCGGTACATCCTTAAGATATCTGCTGTGGAGCACAGGTTGCATCAAGTATTATCGTTCCTCTGTTTTTGGAAGAAGTCTTATCTTCAGGATCGGAGTAAGCGTCAAACCATGCGCCCTGACTTAAAATGAAAGCCACAACTTATTGCTGCGGCTTCCGACATTCATCTGGTATTTCGGGTGACCATGGCATTAAATGATCTAATTTTGTACTATCTATATTTCCATTATCATCACAGAGCTTTTGCACTATATATTGTGTTTTTATTTCTCATGAACACTATTAAAAGAATTATTCTTAATTTTACTTCAACTTCATAACATACTACGTTAACTTCCTAAATAAGTTCCACTCAAATTAACAAAATAGTATTAATCATATCATAGAAGAGGCTTTTTAAAGATCGTACTCCTCTTCCAACTCATCAATCAATTCAAAGGGAAAAAGTTCTGCACATCCATCCGGAATCTCTTTAAGCTGACCTACAAAATCACGTATCAGCGTTCTTGCTTCTTCGCTGTGTTTGCCTTCCATGTTGCCCCGCAAATAGTGGATCTGATCATATATCTCAACCTGAGCAACCAGTCTGCATACGTCTGCTTCAAATGCAAACTCATTCTCTTCATTTGCTTCTCCGTATTTTTGTATGACAGCATATAACCTCCGTATTACTGCAGCATGGTTGATATCAAGGGGAATATAAACACGTACATTGTCGGAGGATTTATCAATCAATTCCTCCGGTCGAAATTTCCCTTCCTGCATAGGCATCTTTGTTTCGTCGACTAACCATGGCTCATTGATATATGATACTTGCTCCGGTACAGGTTTGGGATCAATCCGATGATGGTATGTCATTTGTTTCCTCACTTTCAACTTTCAATCATTAGTATCGTCTTATTTTTTTAACTGCTTTTTCTCCGCACTCCACGTTTCTTTGCTTGCCCCGATACATCACTTGTATTAGTTTTTACCCCGAAAAATCAAGTGCCTCTTCCAGTGTTTTATTACTCCTCATGAAACGTTCAACAAGCGCTTGATTTTCTATTGATGATTCTTGCATTATCAGGACACTATTCCTATAACATCCGGACAAGGTTCTTGAATCCTGAATCTCGGATTAACATGACGAGGTCGGCAACGCCACTCCGAAAACCTCATAAATCTCAACCTGTTTGTTAAGAAGCTCTCCGATCCTGAGCTTATGGCTTTCATCCTCGAAACATTCAAGGAAGTCGAGCTTATCAAGCAGTTGCTGCATAGTATAACTTTTATATAAATTTGTTTTCTTCATCTTGTGATCAAGATTGGAAATAAGAATAAGCGCTATTACCAAATCCTCATATACTTTCTGATTATAATAAAAAATTATAATCCTCTTTATCCCTTTTTTGTTAAGGAAAAACTCGTTCAATGCCTTCCATGCATAGGATAATGTATATATATCACGCTCGCTATTAGAATCCTTAATAATACTGATCCTTTTGTTTGCGCCTCTGAACATGACTCTACCGCTCATATGATCCACGCAACGAACAATATATCCTTTATCATAGTTTATCCGCTTCACTTCATTCTTACTCTTTATACAGACCACCTCGGTCTTCATCCCCTATTAAGTTCTTCCCTCTTCGACCTATACTCTATGATCGGCCGGTCTGCTGCAACAAGCTTCTCGTTAATGCGAAGTCCTGACTTCTTGGGTATCTGTGTTTCCACGACCCGTTTATCCTGCCGCTCCACCATCCTGTTGGCTTTGCTTCCCAGCCATGCTATCGCCTTGTCTATTGCTCTTATACCCGTTATTTTGTTATAGAAACGAAGAGCAAGAACCCAAGTACCGCAAACCATTGCAAAAATATTAATTTTGCGTTCACCTTATCCTACACCGTTCCCTCATACAGAACCTTATCTCCGATCTGTACTCTCTTTACTCCCTGCTCCTTCTTTTGGTTGAAGTTAAAGCTCAGCATGTACCCTGTATCCAGATTCCAATAATCCAGATATTCGCTTATCTGTTTCTCTCCGGCGACATTGTAGCGTTCACC
>JAEEHY010000222.1 GCA_016281085.1 Lachnospiraceae bacterium | reverse complement strand
ATGATTTGGGTAACTGCTCAAAACACTGATTTATATACTGTTCCAAGTGGCTGCGACCACTGTTACTTCAGGTCCTTGAAAAACCTGTACGCAAAATACACTCCTATCGGAAAAGATATTACATACGAAAGAGGCTGTGCTTCCTGAATTCCGGCAATTCCGCGCACTCTGGCAAGGATTAAAAGAAGCGGTATAAACACGATACCGTTTCTTAAGGCCGAAAGTGATGAAGCCACGACTTTTTTACCCGTACACTGCATAAGCATCTCGGTATTCATACACAGTGGCAGAAAAAGCACGGCTACACACTGTAACCTTAATGCCCTTAGTGCAACGTTGAGTACATCGGGATCGTCCCTTAATAAGCTTATGAAGAAAGGAGCCTTGATAAACAGAACAGCTCCCAGAATTACCATCAGCACCTCTCCCAGGGCAACAGAAAACTTAAAACCCTCTTTCAGTCTGTCATATCGCCTTGCACCGTATGAAAATCCGCATACCGGCTGAAAGCCCTGTCCTACTCCTATGGCAACTGAAAAGATAAAGAAGAACAGCCTGGAAACGATACTCATTCCGGCCACTGCCGCATCGCCGTACACTGCCGCCTCTGTATTAAGTATTATAGTTGTAACACTCCCGAGTCCCTGTCTTAACAGGCTGGGAAAGCCTGTGGCAACAATATCTCCTACAAGGTCGGCATCGGGATTTATATTCTTTATTGACAGCCTGCACTGCGTCTGTCCGCTAAAAAACGGCCTTAAAAGTATAACGAAGCTTATGACCTGCGATAATGCTGTTGACAGTCCTGCTCCGGCAATTCCCATGTTCAGGACGAACATAAAGATCACATCTCCGATGATGTTAAGAACTGCTCCGCTCAAAAGCCCTATCATTCCAAAGAAAGCCTTACCCTCATATCTTAATATATTATTGATGGTAAAGCTTGAGACCATAAACGGTGCAGTCGCAAGAATGAATAAAATATAAGTACGTGCATAAGGTGCGATCGTAACCGTTGAACCAAGCCTCATTATGATCGAATCGATAAATATAAAGCAGATCAGAGCTGCAACGACAGCAGTCGCAAATGAAAATGCAAAGGCGGTAGAGGCTACTTCTGAAGCTCTGTCATTATTTTTATCTCCAAGCTTTCTTGATATTATGCTTCCCGAACCCTGCCCAAAGGTAAAGCCGATAGCCTGGATTATGGACATAAATCCGAAAACAATACCGACGGCTCCTGAGGCACTGGTACCGAGCCTGCCTACAAAAGCAGTATCCACGACATTATAAAGATTACTCACAGTCATACTGATAACTGTAGGTATGGACAGACTTACTATAAGCTGGGGTACCGGTGTAAGCATCATCTTATCATACTGATCCGCATATTTTATCATATTGCTCACCAATCCGTTCAGACAGTTCACGCATCTTTATTTTATCAACCTTACACTCTGCCCTGTCAAATGTATACAGCCCGTTCATCTCTGTCTCAACATCGGATAACTGTGTATAGATACTTCCGCAGATGCCTTGGGACATATTGGGGATCACCTCTTCATCATACATCCTGACTATTCTGTCCGTAAATGCTTCGCATGTATTCAGCTTATCATAGCCGTATGCATATATCTTATCGGGACTGTAGCTATGATCTTTTATAAGCCGTGCAAAGCCTCCGCACTCCGATATTATAACAGGTCCCTTCCATTTATGATGCTTGATCTTATGATAGTAGAAATGATCCGATGACACGTCCGTCATCTTGGGTTTAAACCATCCTGATGCAGCATCGTATATCTTATCCGGATCGATCTCTTTAAGCCTTTTTGTAACTCTTAAGCTTTCAAACTGTCCCCAGCCCTCATTAAACACGGTATAATAGACTATACAGCCGAAGCCTTCAAGATACCTCACCGTATCTTCGCTGTGTTTAATAAAGAATTCCTTAACATCATCTGCAACGGCAATATTGGTATCATCCTTCCATTGCCCCAGAAACGTCGGCAGCATGGTATGCTTTAAGAATGAGTATTCACCGTTGTTGACCATATCCTGAAAAACAAGCATGCCAAGCCTGTCACAGTCATAATAGAATCTTTCGGGCTCTATCTTGATATGCTTTCGCAACACATTAAATCCAAGCTCCTTCATCTCCCTGATGTCATCTTCATAATATCTGTCACTCACAGGGGTGAACAGCCCGTCGCTGAAATAACCCTGATCCAGAACACCGTGAAAGAAAACCGGCTTATGATTGAGGCATATCCTCTGCATCCCGTTTATACTTTCAATTGATACGGTCCTCAATGTGAAATAGGACGTAACTTCATCTTCACCGCCCTTTATCTTCACAAGGTATATATATGGTGCTTCCGGCGACCACAGCATAGGATCATCTATCCTTAAACAGTTTATGCCATTCTTCAGTACGCAGCTTCTCAGTATCTTCCGGGAGCCGGAATTATCTGAAGAAGCGGATCTGCCGGTTTCAGGAGCTGTATCATTTATTCCGTTTTCATTTTCAGCGGGATAT
>JAEEHY010000221.1 GCA_016281085.1 Lachnospiraceae bacterium | reverse complement strand
TCTTCGTTATCATTCACAATAAACATTTCCCGGCCTCGATCAACGATCTGATGCTTCTGCCGAAAGGATTTCTGGATGAAGAAGTGGCCGTACTCGATCCGTCCGCCCGGGATGCTAAGGATATGGAGGATATACACCGGCTGTTAAAACAATTCTGTACTGAAAATAATATCGATGATAAACGAGAGATGGCGATCAGACTGTCTGTTGAGGAACTGTCCGAATATTTATTTAAAAATTATCAAAAAAGAGAAGGACATCTCATCGATATACAGATAAGATATCTGAAACACGAGGATACTGTCATACTGAATTTCAGATATAACGATCCCTCGTTCAACCCTATGACTATCTACGGAAATGTTGACAGAGACCGTGATGAAGCCATGAAAAATCTCGGTATCAGGCTGGTCTGCCAGATGAACAAGGATATCAGCTATGTTCATTTCGTTTCTTATGGCGAGTTACTGGCAGAGCTGTAAGTCATGAATAAGATCGCTACCTTTCATCGATAGTGGATACTGTTATCGTCAGCTCCTCAAGCACATCAAGGAGTACACGGACCGTATCCAGTGAAGTGAACATGGTAACGTTGTTCTCGGTTGCAGTCCGCCTTATGGCCGCTCCGTCACCGTAATGCACACCCGAAAGGATAGCTCTTGTATTGATCACATAGCTTACATATCCCGATCTTATTACATTAAGTACCTCATCACTGCCCTCGGACAGCTTGTGCCTTACCCTTGTGCGCACACCGTGTTCCTTAAGGAAATCCGCCGTAACCGTGGTAGCCTCTATGTTAAATCCAAGATCATAAAATCTCTTTATCAGTGGCAGCGCCTCCTCCTTATCCTCATCCGCAAGAGTCACAAGCACCGTTCCGTAATTCTGAAGCTGTATTCCCGATGCAATGAGCGCCTTATACATGGCTCTGTGAAGCCTGTCATCATATCCAATAGCTTCACCTGTTGACTTCATTTCGGGCGACAGATAGGCATCCATACCCCTGAGCTTACTGAATGAGAAAGCAGGGACCTTGACATACCATCTCTTCTGTTCCTCGGGATACAGGCAGAACAGTCCCTGTTCCTTAAGGCTTACGCCCAGTATGACCAGTGTGGCTATATCAGCAAGGCTGTAGCCTGTAGCCTTTGACAGGAACGGCACGGTCCTTGACGAGCGGGGATTGACCTCAATGATATACACATTCTCATCCTTATCAACTATGAACTGGATATTGTACAGTCCCACAATTCCGATGCCGAGACCAAGCTGTTTGGCATATCTTAATATGGTGCCCTTGACTTTGTCCGAAATGCTGTAAGGCGGGTACACGCTCATAGAGTCACCCGAATGCACTCCTGTCCGCTCCACAAGCTCCATTATACCGGGCACGAATACATCAACGCCGTCGCAGATGGCATCGACCTCGACTTCCTTACCCTTTATGTACTTATCAACGAGTACAGGCTTATCCTCATCTATTTCAACAGCATTTTTTAAATAATGACGAAGGTCCGCTTCCTTTGATACGATCTGCATCGCACGCCCTCCAAGTACGAATGAAGGACGCACAAGAACCGGATAACCGATCTTTTCAGCACACTTTACACCTTCTTCTATGCTTGTCACCGCATATCCCTCGGGTTTTGGAATGCCCAACTCCTCAAGCACCCTGTTGAAGGAATCCCTGTCCTCGGCCTTATCAATGGCTTCACAGTCTGTTCCTATTATCCTGACACCGCGTTCAGCCAGCGGATCCGCAAGATTGATCGCAGTCTGTCCGCCAAGGGAGGCTATAACGCCCACAGGATCTTCAAGGCGGATTATATTCATTACATCTTCCGTCGTAAGCGGCTCGAAATACAGCTTGTCTGCGCAGGTGTAATCGGTCGATACGGTCTCGGGATTATTGTTGATTATTATCGCCTCATATCCCGCATCCCTTATCGTATTGACCGCATGCACCGTCGAATAATCGAATTCAATACCCTGTCCTATCCTTATCGGTCCCGAGCCGAGCACAACTATCTTCTTTTTACCGGTTACAACCGACTCATTCTCATCCTCATAGGTAGAATAGAAATAAGGAACATAGCTCTTGAACTCGGATGCGCAGGTATCTATCATCTTATAGACCGGCATTATGCCGTTACTGTCGCGAAGCTTGAACACCTCTTCCTCTTTCATATCCCACAGCCGGGCGACAGCCTTATCGGAGAAGCCCATTCTCTTTGCTTCCTTAAGATAGGATATGTCCCGTTTATTACTCTTAAGGTCGTTCTCCATCTTGATTATGTAGTTAAGCTTCCTGATGAAGATAAGATCGATCCCGGTTGCCTCATGAATATCGTCATGAGACACATTCCTGCGAAGCAGCTCTCCCATTGCATAGATGCGGTCATCAGTTCCTATCGAAATATAATCAAGAAGTTCTTCGGTACTGACATCATCGAACTTCTCCATATACAGATGGCTGGCACCCTGTTCAAGGCTCCTTATCGCCTTAAGCAGGCTCTCCTCCATCGTACGGCCGATGCTCATTGTCTCACCTGTTGCCTTCATCTGCGTACTCAGGCTGTTGTTGGCATCAGCGAACTTGTCAAACGGAAACCTCGGAAGCTTGGCTACCACATAATCAAGTGCCGGCTCGAAGGAAGCAAGGGTGTTCACAAGATGTATCTCATTAAGATGCATTCCCACACCGATCTTGGCCGAAACCCTCGCAATAGGATAACCGCTTGCCTTGCTGGCTAGTGCGGACGACCTCGAAACACGGGGATTGACCTCGATCAGGTAATAGTCAAACGATTTCGGATCAAGCGCGAACTGAACGTTACATCCGCCCTCGATCTTTAATGCACGGATAACCTTGAGCGCACTGCTCCTTAACATCTGATATTCCTTGTTGGTAAGCGTCTGCGACGGACAAACAACTATCGAATCACCCGTATGGATACCCACCGGATCCAGATTCTCCATATTACAGATGGTGATCGCGGTGTCATTGGCATCACGCATCACTTCATATTCTATTTCCTTATAGCCCTTGACACTCTTCTCGATAAGTGCCTGCGATACAGGCGACAGTGAGAGTGCATTCTTTATTATCTCAAGGAATTCCTCCCTGTTGTCGGCAAAGCCGCCGCCGGTTCCGCCGAGTGTGTACGCAGGCCTTATAACCACCGGATAGCCTATCTCCTCCGCTGCATTAAGACCCTCTTCTATCGTATTTACAACTATTGACGGGAGCACAGGTTCTCCCATGCTTATACACAGCTCCTTGAACAGCTCCCTGTCCTCTGCCTTTTCGATACTTTCAATGCTTGTCCCCAGAAGAGTCACATTACATTCCTTCAGTATCCCCTTCTTCGCAAGCTTCATCGCGAGGTTAAGTCCCGTCTGACCGCCTATTCCCGGAAGTATTGCATCAGGACGCTCGTGCCTTATGATCCTCGCCGCATATTCAAGCGTCAGCGGTTCCATGTACACCTTGTCCGCCACTGTTGTATCCGTCATTATCGTGGCCGGATTGGAATTACACAGGATCACCTCGTAGCCTTCCTCCTTAAGTGCCAGACAGGCCTGTGTTCCCGCATAGTCAAATTCCGCCGCCTGACCGATTACTGTAGGACCTGAGCCTATTACCATTATCCTTTTTATTGAAGTATTCTTAGGCATTTTTGTCTCCTTCAATCTGTATGTGTGTATGTTCGGATCCTTTAAATTGCTATTGTATCCGGTCAGCTTCCCATAAGCTTCACAAACCTGTCAAACAGATACCCGCTGTCGCAGGGTCCCGGCGCGCTCTCAGGATGATACTGAACGCTGAACACCTTATCCTTTTCACATCGTATACCCTCAACTGTATTGTCAAGCAGGTTGACATGAGTAACCTCAAGTCCCGTTCCCTTAACGCTGTCTTCATCAACCGCGTAGGAATGATTTTGCGAAGTCACTTCTATCTTACCGGTTTCCCTGTCCATTACAGGATGATTACCGCCGCGGTGGCCGAACTTAAGTTTATATGTCCTAGCACCGTAAGCAAGGCTTATTATCTGATGTCCGAGACAGATACCAAACATGGGGTACTGTCCCCTAAGCTCCTTTACCGCACTGATGACCGGAGTTGCATCCACGGGATCGCCCGGTCCGTTTGAGATAAATATTCCGTCTGGCTTTAATGCCTTAATCTTATCAGCCGTCGTATCATAAGGCACCACGGTAACACTGCAGCCATGCCTGTTAAGGTCTCTTACGATATTAAGCTTCATGCCGCAGTCGATGGCAACCACGTGGAAGGTCTTATCTGATGCTTCCGACATATACGGTTCCTTAACAGATACCCTTGACACCTGATCCCTCTTAAGCTCTGTACTATTCAGTATCTTCAATGCCTCTTCATGACTTGTGACCGCGTCGGTCAACAGCACCTTGCAGCTACCGATCTCCCTGATTATCCTTGTAATTCTCCTTGTATCCACCCCACTGATCCCGGCAATATGATACTGCTCCATCACCTCACCAAGAGTCCTGTCGGATCTCCAGCTCGATGGCTCGTCGTTGTATTCCCTGACTATGAGTGCTCCTATTGATGGGTTCTTCGACTCGTAATCCTCATCACTCATACCGTAATTACCTATTAACGGATATGTCATAACTACCGCCTGGTCTGTGTAGGACGGATCCGAGATTATTTCCTGATATCCCACCATAGAAGTATTAAATACAAGCTCCAGAACCTTATCCTCCACCGCTCCGAAGGAATAT
This sequence comes from Lachnospiraceae bacterium, assembly GCA_016281085.1. GTDB lineage: Bacteria > Bacillota > Clostridia > Lachnospirales > Lachnospiraceae > UBA2868. Next base: position 2,272 of record JAEEHY010000221.1, on the reverse strand, counting down.
CCGGGGATCTCTGTTCCGTTTTCCAACACAAGTTTTCTGTCATACTGCCTTATCATTGAACTTTCCTCTTTCGAATTTTCCTGCATTTGTAACTATTCAGAACAGCACATAAATTTTAAAATATGATGTGTCATGCTTGCATGTAAACAGCATATTTTACAAATTTATGTATTGGATGAATCCAAAACAGCGAAAAATACGCAGTATTTTGAGCCTGTTCTGAATAGTTACCTGCATTTATAAGGTTAGTGGGAATTTGCCCGCAACAAAGGGCACCTCGAGATTCCTCAAAGCGCCCTTGCTCGTCAAAACTATTATAAACTTGTCAGCCCTCATGTCAAGAGGAAAAGTCCTTCATTTCAACAGTTTGTGCGTTTCCTGCCCGACACTACAGCCGGAGTCACGGGAACTCACCTACCCGTTCTACTCAGTTACCGTTTCCTTCACGATCTTGCTGTCCTTATCCTCATTTACGAACAACAGATGTGCCCTGTTAAGTGCGATGGCAATAATATATGTAAGGATCGTTGATGAAACCATCTCGCACACTGCATTGATCCCGACGAATGCGCATATAAATACGATGATGTTCCTGCCGCCGATGAGACCCTGAACATACTCGGTATTTCCAAACAGCAATACAAGTGCCGACATGAAGAATACTGTATTAAGGAATGCCGAAGCAAAACCTGTTACTGCAGCTGATACGGATACCTTGCCGGTTGCCTTACGCAATCCCCTGAATATATAACCAAGAAGAAGACCGTCAAGAAGCCTGGGTATGAAACGCTGAACAAAAGCAAGAAACGGATTTATGGCAAACAGCGTTGTTCCCATTGCGCTCACTCCGCCGATACCGATGCACTGTCCGAAGCTTGTAAGACCAAATACCGCTCCTACTACCGCGCCACCGATGGGACCGCATGCAATAGCTGCAATAGCTACGGGGATCACATTAAAAGTAATGGCCAGAGGTCCGATATTAAGATATCCGAGTGGAGTGTAGGACATGATCAGCAGGATTGCAGTCATAAGTCCGAGAATAGTTAACTGTGATGTTGATAATCTGTTTGTTTTCATGATATCCCTCCTTGTTTCTGTCCCGTACAGGGTACAATACAGTTACGGATCACGAATGAATGTGTATTCGCTTGTGTATCCAGTTGCCGGAGCTTCTCCCGACGTTGCCGGGCATACGTTGGATAACTCCAATAACAATTATATACACAAACGCCCTTCTGTCAACTACCAGATTGTGAATTATCTGTGAAAAAGCAGCCATAGGGATCCCCTGTGACTCAACCTGCCTTGGCGATCACATCCTTTTTCAGGTTGACCTCGTCAATTTTCCCGTTTGAGAGCATCGGGAACTCATCATACCGGAAAAAATGAGCCGGAATTTTGAACGCGGAAAGCTTCCCATGCAAAAACATTCTTAACGACTCGGGATCAATGTCCTTCCCGCTCTTTGTCACGATAGCCGCTCCCACGATCTCTCCGTAGAACTGATCCGGAATACCTATAACCTTTGCATCTGCAATGTCCGGATACTGCGTCAGAACCGCCTCAATCTCCTTGGGAACGATGTTCTCACCGCCCCTGATGATGATGTCCTTGATCCTTCCGGTGAGACTGATATATCCGTCATCACTGATTATCGCAAGATCACCTGTATGCAGCCAGCCTTCTTCATCCAGCGGCTGATCCTGAAGAGGCAGATGATAATAACCTGCCATGGTATTGAAACCACGGACCAGAAGCTCTCCTTCACAACCTTTGGAAAGAATGGCACCGGTTTCAGGATCCGCAACGTTCACCTGTATGTCACCTATTGGCTTACCTATGGTGTTTTCTACATGTTCATCGGAATCCTTATAGGCAGTCAGGCTCACCGGTGCTATTTCACTGAGTCCGTACCCTACTGCAAGATAAGCGCGGGGAAAGCTGTTCTGAATATCCGTAAGCTGCGTGGCTGTCACCGGTGCTCCGCCCATCATAATACACCGGATACTCTTGCCGGTATCCTGAGTAAAATACCTGCTCCGGGCAAGTGCTATCAGGAACGTGGGCACGGAATACAGCTGCGTGCATTTATTCACGGATAATGTTTCAAGAACAGTCATTGTACGCATATTCTCAGGAATGGCAATCTTTGAATCACGCAGCAGATTACCGAGCAGGGAGCATATCAGACCGAATATGTGAAACAGTGGAAGCACCTGACAGCAACAGTCTTCCGAATTCAGATGATAATTGTCCGCAAACAGGAATG
>JAEEHY010000220.1 GCA_016281085.1 Lachnospiraceae bacterium | reverse complement strand
ATCATAGGAATTCTCCCGATATAATAATTCACAGCCGGCGGTCCGGTTCCGGTATGTGTAAATGAATATTAACATTACATATGTTGTTTTGTCAATCCATAACATTAAAAAATGCTATTGTTTGTATATTTCACGAAAAGCCCGGGGAGACATTTCATGCTTCTTTCTGAAACAGTCCTTGAAATAGTTTGAGCTGTTAAAACCGCAGCTTAAAGCGATCTTTGTAATGGAGTCATCGGTCGTTATAAGCATCTGCGTTGCCTGTTTCATACGTATGTAATTAAGATACTCCTTAAAAGTGGAACCGGTCTGTGCCTTGAACTTCTTGGAAAAGTAGGAGGGGCAGAGGCTGAATTCCTCAGCCAGTTCATCAAGAGTGACCGGGTAGGCGTAATTGAGCGCTATGTAATTGATCGCCTGTTCTATGTCGGAGCTGATGTCCATACTGCCTTCGGGGTGTTCATGAACAAATACGCCGCCTCTTTGCAATGTGAGGAGGAAAGACATCATGAGCAGACGCATGAAATCCGAAGTGTAATCATCGGGCGTCTGTGTCTCGGACAGCATCTGCTCAAATATATTTTCTATCTTATGACGGAGTCCCTCACTGAGTACGACCTTCATTGTGGAAGAGAGCATATTACAGATGTCCTCGTGAGCTTCCATAAAGGTTTCGGGCAGGGCATTTAATTCACAGGAAATAACTATCCGTTCCGAATTGGAAGTGCCCTCATAATAAGATCGGTGCGCATCCCCGGCCTTCACTATGAACAGATCGCCCTTACGTAAATGGAAGGAACGTCTGTTGACGGTATATGTGCAGGCGCCGCTTTTCAGATAATATATTTCGCAGTAATTGTGGGTATGGTCGTAATCCATACCGAAGGACGGCCGTCTCATTTTTTTGTCTATATATATTCCGCTCTGATTGTAATTTGATTCCATATCACAGACAATTTCCTTTATAAGATCATGCTTGCATACTAATATACTTGTTAAAATTATAACACACGAAAGACAAAAAATCAGTAGTATTTTCAAAAAACAGCTAATTTTTTGGTATTATTGAACGGGATCGCGCACTAAAATCAAAAACATCAAAAAGCTTACATGACATTTGTCACGGTCCGGTGAATGTCGTATAAGTGATACGGAAGAGGGAAAGGAGCAATACATTATGATGAAGAAACTATTGGTTACACTGCTTAGTGCATCCATGATCGCAGGTATGATCGGGTGCGCGGGAAGTACGGCAACGGCACCTGCGGCAGCACAGCCTGCGGAGCAGACGGCAGATGCACCTGCTGAAGACAATACGGAAGAAGCTCAGGAAGCTGAAGCGGAAGAAGATACTGCGGAAGCTGAAGCAGCACCGGCTGCCGAAGGAGAACCCGTAACACTCCGTATGGCATGGTGGGGTTCACAGACAAGACATGATATAACCGTAGAGGTTATTGAAATGTATGAAAAAGAGAATCCCAACGTAAAGATTGAGTACGAGTTCTATGATTTTGACAGTTATTTTACGAAGCTCAAGACGCTGGTGGCTTCAGACCAGGTGTGGGATATCTTCCAGCTGGGAGGCAACTTCCCCGAGTATCTGGATAAGATATACTATATGAATGAGTTCATCGACAGCGGAGTGGTTGATACATCCGGTATTTCCGATGCATATCTTAAGATAACACAGGATACCGAAGGAAATCAGATCGGTCTTTCCAACGGACTTAACACCTATGGAATCGCTTATGATGTGGATATGTTCAATGAGGCGGGAGTTCCGCTTCCCACAGATGACTGGACATGGGATGATTTCGCCGATGCAGCAATGAAGATCCATGAGCATACCGGTAACTTCGGTTCTTCGGGCTTCACATCCAGTGAGTTTATTTCGGGATGCTCGACTTACATTGCACAGCAGGGTAAGGTTGGTGAGAACAGCTTCTTTAATCTTGCTCTTGACGGTATGGGCTTTGACGACGCACAGATGCTTACACCTTACATCAAGATGAGAGCCGACCTTATAAAGGCAGGGGCTTCACCTGATGCCGGTGCGGAGATGGAGATCACGGATATTGAGAATGATTTCCTTGTGACCGGTGAGGCAGCAATGACATGGGTGGCAGTTAACCAGTTCCCGACAATCTACGATATCTGTGCACAGGAAGGACGCACGCTCGCACTTGCAACAGTTCCCCGTGTTTCAAAGGACGGTCCCTCCGGAACAGTGATCCAGTCATCCCAGATGCTCTGTGTATCACAGGACAGTCAGTATAAGGAAGAAGCCGCCAAATTTATAAGCTGGTTCCAGAACAGTGTTGAATGCAACAATGTCCTTAAGGGAGAGAGAGGCATTCCCATTAATGATGAAGTACGTAAGGCTCTTGAGGCGGAGGCTACTGACGGCCAGAAGGAAATGTATGATTACGTATCTCTTGTAGGTACCTTCGAAACACCCGAGAAGATCAACGTATTAAGCCCTGCCGGACAGGACGAGGTTGTTGACAATTACCGTAATTATATCCAGCAGGTTGTAGCGGGTGACATTACCCCGGAAGAAGCGGCTGACAAGACATATGCCGATGCGAAGAAGCTCTTTGAATAAACACGGAGTGATCGGTCATACCCGGCAATACATGGGTTAAAAAGAAAAATACAAAACAGCACAGGTACACTTCACGAAGGAGTGTACCTGTGTTATAAAAGATATGGTACTCAGTGTACGAGGAGGGTTTTATCATGGCGGAGAAGGCTGAAAAAACGTCCGCGTTTTCAAGGTTTATGAACAGTAACCAGACGGTTGGATATGTCTTTGCGTTTCCGTTCATATTCGGTTTCATATGCTTTTCTTTTATTCCGATAGTTACGTCTTTTTACTATTCCTTTACAGATTACTCCATGGGATCGAAAACGCTTACTTATGTCGGATTTAAGAATTTCCTTCAGTTGTTTTCTGATGATGTATTCATTAAATCTCTTGGCATAACAATCAAATACGTGCTTTTATCCGTACCGCTCAAGCTTGCCTTTGCACTGCTGGTTGCATTTGTTCTGACAAGGAAGAGCAACATGGTCACTCTTTACCGTTCACTTTACTATGTTCCTTCGCTTGTTGGCGGCAGTGTGGCGGTCGCGCTCGTATGGAAACAGCTGTTTGCGCGAAAGGGACTTATAAATGTTGTACTTTCGGACATGGGACTTAAGACAGTCAACTGGTTCGGAGACCAGAAGCTTGCCCTGTATCCGCTCATCCTTATGACGGTATGGCAGTTTGGTTCTTCAATGATCATATTCGCGGCAGGTCTTAAGGAAATCCCGGTCACCTATTATGAGGCGGCAAAGATCGACGGAGCGAACGGTCCGCAGACCTTTGCGAGGATAACCCTTCCCTGTCTGTCGCCGATAATACTGTATAATCTGGTCATGCAGACGATACAGGCGTTCATGTCCTTCACTCAGGCGTTTGTAATAACGCAGGGCGGTCCGAACAACGGAACCATGCTGTATGCACTCAATGTTTACAATCAGGCATTCAAGTACAATCATATGGGTTATGCGTGTGCAATGAGCTGGTT
>JAEEHY010000219.1 GCA_016281085.1 Lachnospiraceae bacterium | reverse complement strand
CTGACCAAGCTTGTTCACGGTGAGGATGAGGCAGTTAAGGCACAGAATGCCGCAAGAGCAATATTCACATCCGGTGATGCCGCAGATATGCCTACTGTTGAGATCACGGAAGCCGATCTTAAGGACGGTGGGATCGATATTCAGGCAGTTCTTGTAAAGGCCGGAATGGCGACTTCGAGATCCGATGCAAGAAGAAGTGTTGAAGGCGGCGGCGTAACAGTGGACGGAGAGAAGGTAACGGATCTGTTCCTGACCTTTAAGCCCGAAGACTTCGGTGACGGCAAAGTGGTTAAGAAGGGTAAGAAGACATTCAAAAAGATTGTATTTAAGTAGAATGGGAGCGGGATGAAGACAGTCCCCGACTGATGCATATGAAGATCAATATTTTGGAATATTTATTTAAGGCAGCAGAGAGTACTCCGGATAAGTGTGCCTACTTCGATGAAGAGATAAGTTATACTTACGGTCATATGCTCTATGAAGTTAAGGCTATAGGTACCAAGCTCATCAAGAAGCTTAATGTGAAATGCCGTCCGGTGCTTATCTATATGGAGAAGTCACCGGCGGTCCTTGCGGCGTTCTGGGGAACCGTTTACAGCAGGAATTTTTATGTTCCGCTCGACACAAATATGCCTGACATGAGGATCAGGCTGATAGTAGAGAATCTGAAACCGGCTGCAGTCATTACAGATATGGCGCATTACGATCTGGCAAGGAAATTCTCGAACAATGTATTTATTTTCGAGGAGATGATCGAGACACCTGTGGATGAGGAGCTGCTTGCCAGGCGGTTTAAATCCGCCATTGATACAGATCCTGTATATGTACTGTATACTTCGGGTTCGACAGGTGTGCCCAAGGGAGTTGTTGTAAGCCACCGTTCCCTTATAGATTATATAGAGCAGTTCTGTAATGAGATCGATATAACGGAAGACGATGTTATCGCCAATCAGGCACCGTTTTATTTCGATGCTTCGCTTATAGATATTTACTGTACACTTCGTGCGGGAGGAAGCATGGGTATTGTACCCCTTGAGTATTTCAGTATTCCGCTTAAGCTGCTTGATTTTCTGCAAAAGTATGAGATCACTACAATCCGCTGGGTTCCGTCGGCAATGAAAATGGTATCCACATTTAAAGGCTTTAAGTCAATAAGACCCGATAAGCTGAGGAAGGTTATCTTCGGCGCGGAGTCCATGCCGACCAAGGTGTACAATTACTGGAAGACCAACTACCCGGAGGCTGTGTTTGTTCAGATATACGGACCTACAGAGATAACGGGTGTCTGCACTTATTATATTGTGGACAGGGACTATGCGGATGACGAAACAATCCCCATTGGAGGAGCATTCAGAAATACGGAGGTATTTCTGCTTGATGAAGATGACAAGCTTATAACACGCTCCGATATAGTCGGTGAGATATGTGTTAAGGGAAGCTGTCTGGCTCTTGGTTATTACAATGCAAGGGAAAAGAGCGATGAGGTGTTTGTACAGAATCCGCTCAATCCGTATTACAGTGAGAAGATATACAGGACAGGTGATCTTGCAAAATATAACGAGCGTAAAGAGCTGGTATTCGTATCACGCAAGGACTTCCAGATCAAGCATATGGGACATCGTATCGAGCTGGGAGAGATAGAGACTGCCGTGATGGCACTTCCCAATATGAAGAATGCCTGCTGTCTGTTCGAACAGGAGAAGCAGAAGATAATCCTCTTCTATGAAACCGATGCTTATGATGATATTACCATAATGGAAGCTTTAAAAAAACGTCTGCAGAGGTATATGCTGCCCAATGTGCTTCATAAGATGGATGCAATGCCGATGCTGCATAACGGAAAGATAGACAGAGTGAAGCTTAAGGAAATGTTATGATTAATGGGTTAAATCCATTCAACACTACAAGCCTGCAACGAAAACACGGAGCAATCTATTGGTCAAATGATTAAGAAAGAAGAGGAAAGAAGAAAGGAAAGAGTAATGGATACAGTTATTGAAATCTTAAAAAACGTACATCCCGAGATTGATTACGAGACGGAGACAGGACTTATCGATAAGCGTATCTTCGATTCGTTTGATGTGGTAAATATTGTCGGCGAGCTTATGGATGAGTTCGACATCGAGATCACTGCCGAGCATATGATCCCTGAGAATTTCAATTCGGCAGAGGCGATCTACAGACTGGTACAGACATTAGAGGAAGAGTAATTTAAATGTCCTTTATTACTATCGATTTTGCTCTGTTTGTGATAATTGCACTGGCAGTGTATTATCTGTGCCCTAAGAAGTACAGATGGACAGTATTGCTTATTGCAAGCTATATTTTCTATGGCATGACAGGGATAGGAAACCTGGCATACATTGTCTTCACAACGGTTTCGGCATATGTGTGTGCACTTCTGATAGAAAACAAGAGTACAGAGCAGAAGGAATACCTTAAAGCAAATAAGGAAACACTTACCAAAGAAGACAAGAAGACCTACAAGGCTGTTATAAAGAAGAAGCAGCGTATGATGCTTACTGTGGGGCTTCTCCTCAACTTTGGTATTTTAGTGTATTTAAAATATGTTGACTGGGCTATTGCGTATATCAATCTGTTTCGGCTGAGCCATTTCGGAAGGACGGATTTCATACCGTTCAGGAATCTTCTTCTTCCGCTCGGTATATCATTTTATACTTTCCAGACAATGGGTTATCTTATAGATATTTACTACGGTAAGTATGAGAGAGAGCACAATCTTTTTAAATTCGCTTTATATGTATCATTCTTCCCGCAGATCATACAGGGACCGATAAGCCGCTTCGGTGATCTGGCAGGTGAACTGTATAAAGAGGTCACATTTGATTTCACAAGGATTAAATCCGGCTTCTACAGGATCATGTGGGGTCTGTTCAAGAAGCTTGTCATAGCTGACAGACTGGCGGCATATGTAAGTGATACTATAGCTCAGCGTGAAACATACCGGGGTTTGTATATCCTGCTGGCAGTATTTTTCTATTCGATGCAGATATACGGCGATTTTTCGGGTGGTATCGATGTGGCGCTGGGCGTGGCTGAGATGTTTGGTGTAAAGTTACATGAGAACTTCGAGAGGCCGTTTTTTTCCAAGTCCATTTCAGAGTACTGGCAGAGATGGCATATCACACTGGGTACATGGTTTAAGGATTACATCTTTTATCCGCTGTCCCTTAACAAAGGGATCATCAGGCTGGGTAAGGCAGTAAGAGAGACCGGTGATAAAACGGGAAGGATGGCTTCCTTCCGTCAGGTTCTCGGCAAGAGGATACCCATCTATATACCTATGTTCATCGTGTGGGCGGCTACGGGAATGTGGCACGGTTCGCAGAACCGCTATGTGGTATGGGGACTGTTCAACTTCGTGTTTATAGTTCTCGGTACTGAGCTTGAACCCGTATCCGTTAAGATAGTGGAAAGATTTAAGCTGAATGAAGCGGGACTTATGATGAAGTCCTATCGTGTGTTCAAGACCTTCTGGCTTATGTCATTCTTAAGGATATTCGATATAAGCAAGGATGTTCCGGCGGCATTTGATGCGTTTAAGCTTATATTCAGGGACTGGAGCACATTCAATCTTACTACCGTGTATGAACAGCTGTCATTACCGATGGAGGATTTCATTGTTGCAGTGATCGCCATACTTGTGATGTTTGCGTTTGACCTGATACAGCGCCGCGGAAGCGTCAGGGAGCGTATATTCAGACTCCCGGTTCCCACGCAGTGGGTACTTCTTTCGCTGATTGTTGTTGCCGTTTCGGTATTTGGATATTACGGTCCGGGATATGACGCAGCAAGCTTTATATACGGGGCTTTCTAAGCGGTTATTTTTGTGTCTTGGAATCATGCTGTCCATGCATGTAACCAAGACTGTAAAACGCAACACAAAATGCCAATACAGTTAACAGGTCAATGATGGTTAGCATAAGCAAGCTCCTTCAAATAATATTTCTCATGAGAG
>JAEEHY010000218.1 GCA_016281085.1 Lachnospiraceae bacterium | reverse complement strand
TTTGCTGTATTCTGTCCCTTGATATATATCGTAAATGCTTCATTGTTCAGGTTGGAGAGTCTTATTTCCGATGTCGTCTTCGAAATGGCCGTAATAACTCCGTCGCTGACCCTGTCGCCGTTATATCTGACATCTGCTTTTGTATCAACGTAAATGTTGAATCTAGTATTGTCCTTCAGAGCAAAAGAATCAAGCGTCAGAGTTATATCATCATAACCCGAACCCTTGATTCCGTATCCGCTGTCAGTAACAGCCAGTTTCTTTTCAATTGCAGGTGCATCTGCCGAAATAAGCGTAATCTGGATATTGCCGTCACTCCTCTGCTTATAGTCCGCAGTCATCCCTTCAAACAGACCTGCTGCCTTTATCGTAAGCCTGTCACCGTTAATTCCGCTGATGCGATATACACCGCTGCTGCTCTTGTACAGCGTTCCGTCAAGCACACCGTCATAAACGGCCGAAGCAGTTCCTTCTATATTAATTGCAAAGGAATCTCTGCTGTTCATCCGGTCGGTATTGACATACAGAGCTATCTCATCCATACCCTCCACGGTAAAGCCGTCACTCCGGACGCTGACCTGTGAAACCGCAGGATCGATAAGATCTCCCGACCTGTCCTCGATAACAGTATCATCAGAGGCGTTGGAAATATCCTCATATATCACATCGGTTCCGCCTCCTGCATCACCTTCCGTGATTACCTCGGTATCATTGTCATTGACGGTAATGACCGCATCCTCTTCCTGTGTATCGGAGGTGGTCAATACCTCATCAGACAATACCTGCTGTTCCCCGATAACCGAAGCCGTAACGCTGTATGTATTCTCAAACAGCATGGCAACCAGGGCTATCATTGCTACGATTGATCTTGCCTGTCTTCTTCCTCTCATTTTTCTCTCCTTATGAAAGCAAACAACGATTACACTATATACTGTTGTATCGGAATATAGAAAATATTCCTCCACTAGTATAAGACTTGCGAAAGGACCAAAAAGGTCCACATATCTTTTAAATTTTACTTAAAAAATAAAAAAGAGTCAAGAGAAATGTCCCCTGACTCTGTAATAAAGCATATTTTTATTCCGCCATCTCAAAATCTATCTTACATAGTGTGACTTTTTCATCCTTATTGATATATACACCGACGTAACACGCCTGTCCCGGATCAGCAGTTACCAAAGCCGTTTCACTGCCACTCCTTAATTCTTCCGACTTGATTTCCCGGTTGTCTGCATCAAGCAGTACCAGCCTGCCGATAACACGGTCGGTTCCGTCATCCACAGACTCTTCCTCTGCCATTTTATGTCCCGTCTCATATGTCAGTGTAACCCGGCATGTATCATACGGAGCATCCAGATAAGGACTGAGCAGTGCATAATCGTCATTTCCTGTTGTCTCAAGATAACCGTACAGATCAATGTCGCCGATCGCCTGATACCCCGGGGAATAACAGAAATCCGTGGTTTTGTATATGTGATGATCATCTATGGGGAAGCCCGACATATCATCGAACTTATTGCTTCCCGCCCGGTAAAGATGATAATCCCTGACATCTCCCACATACTGATAAGAACTCAGCTGATAATCACTGAAAACATCCTCGGGCTTCTCATACCAGGTCATTGCAAGGATATTCTCATCCGAATAGCTGCCTCTGTCATGAGCACTCGCATAGTCCTCTCTTGTGTTGATAATAATGGTCCCGTCCGGCATTTTATCCACGGGAGCCACATGAAGACCGGGATCCAGGCTTCTTGAAATAAGCGCCGCATTGAAATCATTAACAAAGAACACGGTATCTATCCCGTTTTCCCTCGCATACGAAAGGACCTCTTTTATCCCCTGCAGGTCTACCGCAGTCTGCCATATCTTCTCCATTGCATTGATATTTGCAACGCAGAGTGTGAGAAACGTCAGAACAGATACGGCAAGATATGCGCACTGCCGCAGAAGCTCCCGCTTTATCTTTTCCATATACGTAAGCATAATTGGTGCCGAGATCAGCAACGGTACAAATCCGGGGAGCAGATATCTTTCGGGAAATCCCCACTCACTGTTGGAACAGTCCGTCAGACCGCATATGGCACAGTTCCACAGATATATCATTGTAAGATATCTCAGGGCATTGGAATACGGCTCATCCCGGAATGCATGTTTCAGATTGAAGACCAGCAATATGATAACAAGGATCGCAAAGGCAAGCAGGATCAGCTGGAAAATACCATCCTTTGTGAATACCTCCGGATTCGTCAATCCGATGAAAATACAGAAATGTCCCCATATGACATCAATGAAGTTATCGACAAGATCCCTGACATACACGAGCTCATACCCTGTTTTATTCGGCTCAAAGCCCTTGTATCCCGCGTAACCCATTCCTATGGCATATGATACAAAGGTAATGACGATCACGCCGATCTTCGATCTCTCTATATGACGCATTCCTTCGGGCGAAAGAATAACCTCAAGCGCATAACACAGCATCGCCGGAAGCAGTGCAACCAGCATCGTGTACGTTCCTCGCGAGAAGGCGGTAAGCACCGTGAGCAATGTATAAATTACAAGCATCGAATAATAACGGACACTTTCCCATTTATCCGCATCCTCCGGACGCTTATAAAGAAAGAGATCTATGGCAAGCATAGTCACTATTATGCAGACATTGTAGAAGCTGCATTCGAAAAAAAGCATATTGAGATACTGCGCCAGACCCAGACGATACGGTATTATATATAGAAGCAATCCGGCATAACGGTATATGTCCCTGACCTTCAGACGCTTCAGGAGATCATTCATTATAAGAAGCGTCAGCAACAGGAAAATTACGTTACTTATTCCGTAAGAGAGGAAAATATCGTGTGTCAGACCGTAAAGGGGAAGGGCCAGGATACAGGACGTATCCAAATGAAAGAAGGTCTCCTCCTGGTAATTGGGTATGACCAGCTTCTTCTGCTCCCACATATGTATGGTATGGCTGTACAGCATGGAAGCATCATGCTCAACAAAATCATAGCATTTGAACAGATTGATCCAGATAATGAAGACCAGCTGTACAGCCAGTATCGCCAGCATTATATATTTCATATTTTCAGCCGAAAAGATCTTTTTCTTATCCATTGCAAAACTCCTAACATCTTTGATCGTCTGAATAGAAATATACCATTTTTAAATATAGCCTTCAAGAGGTATAATCATGGTCGATCCAACGTCTTCCGTTTGAAATACCCGCTATCCTGTTACCGTACTTGAGTATGCTCTTTTTCAGATCTTCAGGTATCTCGGGCATCTTAAAGCCCTCATCGGTTTTCTTTTGCGGCATGAACATCTTCCACGGTCTGAATGGATCAAAGCCTTCAAACGGATCATTCCCCGAAGGATCATCAGTATTGAACAGATCAAAAACTTTACGTGCGGGATTGTCAGCATCTTCGACAAATGAAGGATCAGTGGCTTCACTGATGTGCAGCGGATCAAAACCTTCCCTTATGCCGTCTACAAAACCGTGTTTTTCAAAGAATCCGTTATATATCTCCATCTTTTCCGAAGAGACATCTCCCCCCGTCATTCCAACTATCTTTAAAGGCGAGAGATCAAAGCCGTCTATGTCAGTTCTGTCAAGCCATTTATCCATCATAAAACCGGTCGTTATAAGAACAGAAACATTGTAGTATTCGACGGCCCTTATGAACTTGGGATGGACGAAGCCAAAATAAGTTGTAACAACGGTGTCACCCGCACAAAGGGCTGTGCACAGCCCGGCACTCAGGGACATGACGGAGCTAAAGTCAAACGGCTGAAGTATCCTCATGGGCTTTCCGTCATCGGAGCCATTAATAAGGCTGTGCATTCCCTTTGGAAGCACATTCAGCAAATCGTTGAAGGCCTTATCCGTAAAGAAAAGCGGCTCGCCCTTCCCGTCTGCCCTTCCCGAAGCATGAAGGATAAATGCAGGTCTGTCTCCCGCCGTCTCATCATATTTTACAGATGCATGTCCGTACCTGATCAGAAGCTCATCCATGAAAACAGTCCCCGGTATCCGCTTCAG
>JAEEHY010000217.1 GCA_016281085.1 Lachnospiraceae bacterium | reverse complement strand
GAGAACGGTGTCGTATATCATTATGATTCCATATGGATCATGTTTGATGATATGAGCTTCAGCCAGTTTGCTTTTATAGATAAAGATGTTGAGCTTTTCGCAAGTGGCAGTTATGAATTTGATGAAACAGGCGATTTCCGTTTTATCGGCAGAGAAGAAAACAGTGGTAAGATCACTCTCACATATGACTATAATATGCGCATGGAAGACGCCGGGATCGAAGACATGGAACCGGTTACCTTCGACCTTAAATCCCTCGGTCTTACATTCTACTATGAGAAGGCCGTGAGCGAACCTGCGGAGGATGCGGATGAATCCAAGGAGCCTGCAGAAGATACTGACAAGGCATCTGCTGATGATACCAAGGCACCTTCAGACGATACTGACGAGCCTAAGGATACTGACGAACTTAAGGATACTACAGACGAAACGTGGGAAACCGCAGATGATACCAAAAAGCCTGCAGATGAAGCCAAGGAGCCTGCAGAAGATACTGACAAAGAAGAAGCGGACGATACCGGCAAAGCTGACTCAGACACTGCAGATACCGATGAGAAATCATCCGAGGTCATTGATGAGGAATTGGAAACAGTTTTATCCGATATCGCAGATGAATATGGCTTTACAGACGAAGAGAGAGATCTCTTTGTAGAGTTTGCCACTTCCATATTCAGCCTTATGGAGTCCGAAGAAGCCAATGCAGGCCTCGAAATATTCAAGAGCAATATATCGGACTACTATTCAGATGAAACAGTTGCTCAGATTACGGAAGCACTGCAGTCATTCGATTACGGACACTCAGGTCTTGAGGATGCATGGGATGAGATCATGCAGGATTACCAGTATATTGTGACCAAGGAGCTTTCAGCGGCTTATGATGATATACAGGAAGCCGTTATTAAGGAAGCAAAGAAAACGATACCTGCACAGGCAAATATACCGAAGGCAGAGGCCAGGGAAATAGAACAGATGAGTGAAGATATGGCTGAACTCATAAGTGCTTCGGTAATGTACAATCTTTCCGATATGTTCAGCGTATTCGATATTCTCTCAGAAGACGGTGATTTCTCCTTAAACGAGAATGTTGAAGCTTTCAGGGATGCAAATACCATATCGGAAGAGGATATTCAGGCAAAGATCGATGAATACAATGCCCTCAAGGAAGCTCATCCGGAAATTGCGAAGAATGAAGCCAGGATCATCAACAAAGTGAATGAGACCATAAATGATGAGTTCGCGGAAGCATTCAGCAATATCAAGGAAATAATGAAGGAAGATGTTGATGATATTCTTGAAGGCTATAACGTTTCAAAAGCAGACAAAAAGATGATCGTCAATATGTTACTTTCAATGTTTGATCAGATCAATGAAGAATTTGAACAGGGACTTAAAGAGAATACAGCTGTAGATCAGATCATATCGGGAAAACAGGAATAAACGCGATCATAAAAACAGGGGTTGGAACGACAGTTCCAACCCCTGTTTATTATTGTTAGTAACTATCAGAACAATATTTATAAAATATGTGCTGTTCTGAATAAGTTACAAATGCAGATCACAGTATCTTCTCTTCTATCACTGTATCTTCATATTCCGAAGCGGCCGGATCGTATACTATATGCGTTCCGTTGTCAATACCGTCAACTATCTGGGTAAACGTGCTGTCCTTGATACCGGTCATAACATAACGCTTCCTTACTTTGCTTTCCTTATCGACTATATAGACATAGCTTCCGTTGTCATCGGCATAAATACATTCATTAAGTACCTTTAACACATCCCCGGTCTCTTCAAGATCGATAACCACATCTGCCTCCATACCCACTATAAGAGTATCCGTAGTAAACAGTGTAATATAAACGACCGCCCTTGACTTTCCAGAGGAATCAGCCTCCGCATACTGACTTATGGTATCAACCTTTCCGTGGTACTGAATATCGCCTATCTTAACAACGGCAGTCTGCCCCGGTTTAACGGATGTGATGTCATATTTCGATACAAGAAGCTTAACCCTGTAATCATCAGCCTTCTGCATCTCAAATACAGGAGCACCTTTTTCAACCGCAGCCCCGTCATCCACATAACATTTGGTTATAACTCCGTCAGAAGGTGCCACACAGCCGGAACCCGCCTTCTCAAGTTCATTCATTGCCTGATTGAGCGACAGCTCATCCAATGCCATCTTCTGCTCGTTTCCGAGAATATCATCATATGCCCTTACCATGGACTGAGCCGTATCACGGTCTGTACGGGCTTCACTCCACAGCCTTGTTACCGTCTCAAGATCATTCTGGAGGAGCTGGTATGCATTATAGGTTGCCGGGTCCATCCCTTCTATCGGGAGACATACTATATCACGCTGGTTCTTGGAAATAGCCGAGTTGGTCTCCGAAATATTATCCTGTATCCTCTTCGCTTCCTCAACAAGTTTGCTTACATCCTTCTTTTCTTCAAGAAGCTCAGCCTTCTTAAGCTCTGCCTCTATCTTGGCAAGCTTTGACTGATCCGAAGACACCTCATCCTGCATCTTGAGGATATCATTCTCGATTATCTGTTTCTGTCTCTGTCTGTCATAATCATGTTCATATTTTCCGGCATCAAGAGCCATTATATTGAACTTAACGTTGGCATATACCGCTTCACACTGCTTGATCCTGACATTGGCATCATTGACTTTTTTCTGATTGGTCGCACGGCTGCTCTTAATGGAATCGATTATCTTCTGCTCATATTCAATATTGGTCTCAGCTACATCTACGGCATACCGCTGCGTATCGTCGGTATATGAAAGAAGCATATCACCTGCATTGACGCGCTCTCCCGTTTTGACATACTTATGCGTAACCCTTCCGCTTACATCGGCATAAACCGTAAGCGCCTCATTACCCTCGACATTCCCTGTCATGGTCAGCTTCGGTGACACGGAACCGGTATCCGCGACCACAACCTCAATTTCTTCAGGCTGCATGTAGTAATATACGCCGGCTCCTATGAGTCCCAGAATTACAAGTATTATAAGTATCCTTTTTACAATCTTCATCTTCTTTACTCTACTCCTTTTAATGCTTCAACCATATTTATACTCTTGACCCTGGTCGAAATAAGTGCATTTACCAGGATTGATAAACCATAGGTAAATGCTACCATTTTAACGTATGGCATATATGACAGGTCGACTATATAATCTGACGTTGGATCCATTGAGTCGATAAGATATTTAATATACAGATGACCGAGAGGTATTCCAAGGACTGTTCCCACCCCCGTCAGTAAAAGATTCTGCTGCTGAAGTATCCATCTGATCTTTCCCGTCTCAAAACCGAGCACTTTAAGCGTCGCAACATCCCTGGTCTTTTCAATATAGGACATTATTCCCGTATTATACATTCCGGTAAAGCCCGTTATCATTCCTATAACTATGATAACGATGACCATTTCATTCATGCT
>JAEEHY010000216.1 GCA_016281085.1 Lachnospiraceae bacterium | reverse complement strand
GCGAGATCATACAGAGCATACCGATCGTGGAGAACCGGTTCGGTTTTGAACCTGAGATAACCGCGAAGATTGCCAAGAAGCACTGCAAGATATATGAGGTTCCGATCTCTTACTATCCCAGGACCTATAATGAGGGTAAGAAGATAGGAGTAAGGGATGGCTTCAGGGCGATCTACTGTATTCTTAAATACAATCTGTTCGATCAGAGTTACAAAGGCTAAGATGTTTCGATAATAATGACTTCCTGAATGTAAACAGGGAAATTGCATTCAAAAATCCGCCGTTTGGCGGATTTTTTGATAACAAACGGAGAAATGATATGAACTGGACTCAATTAATGTGTGCCGAACGGCTGAGACAATATACCAAACCGGGTGGTTCTTCCGATCTGAGAACCGAATTTGAGAAGGATTATCACAGGATAATCTCATCTCCATCGTTCAGAAGGCTGCAGGATAAGACCCAGGTGTTCCCGCTCGATAACAGTGACTTCATAAGGACAAGGCTGACTCATTCGCTTGAGGTTTCATCCTTTGCCAAGTCGCTCGGGCAGAGCGTCGGTGCACGGATAATCAATGAAGGCCTGGCGGCTGACTTTACCGAAAGGACCAAGGCGGATATCTGTGATGTTTTACAGTGCGCCGGACTCATACATGACATAGGCAATCCGGCATTTGGGCATTTCGGCGAGAGTGCCATTCAGGACTGGTTTAGGAAGAACCTTGAAAGTATTGATTATAACGGAGTTAAGCTGACATCGGTATTGAATGAACAGATGCTGAATGATTTCTATCATTTCGAGGGTAATACCCAGGCATTCAGGGTGGTGACCAAGCTTCATTTCCTTGTAGACGAACATGGCATGAACCTTACCAAGGCCCTGCTGGCAACAATAATCAAGTACCCGGGATCATCGCTTGAAATTGATTATGACAGGAAGGATCCTAACAGAAAGGTCATCCACAAGAAGATGGGATACTTCTATGCCGATAAGGATAATTTCGATGATGTGGAGCGTTCCTGCGGACTTGGCGGATGCAGGCATCCGCTCACCTATCTGCTCGAGGCGGCCGATGATATTGCCTACAACACTGCGGATATTGAAGACGCGGTAAAGAAAGGCAATCTTAATTACAGGCTTTTGAAGGAAGAACTTGACAAATACACAAAAGAGATATCAAAGGCGGCTGAGGATGACAGTGTTGAAGAAGAAACAGGCTTCCTTATAAATGCATCAAGGATGCTTGAAAAATACTTCAACCGTGCCCTGAATAACGGCTATGGGAATCCGGATCTGTATGCGGTACAGAACTGGATAGTCAGGGTACAGGGACTGCTTATCAGCAGTGCGACGGATGCGTTTATAAACAATTATGAAAGCATCATGAACGGAACCTTTAATGATGATCTTCTGGGGGCATCCGCAGGTTCCGGACTGGTTGATGCTTTATCGGATATTGCATACAGATATGTGTTTATAAGTAAGCCGATACTTAAGCTGGAGGTGGCTGCTTCCTCAATATTTGATTTTCTTCTGGATAGATTCACCGACGCCTTTGTATATTTTGATACGCCGTTTTGGAAAGCGAATAAGACGGCGCTCAGGGAAAAGCTTACAATGCTCATGTCGGAGAATTATCTGCGTATATACTTCAGGTATTCGGAGGGTAAGGATGAGTCGCATAAGCTGTATCTCAGGCTTCTGCTGGTCATGGATTATGTCTGCGGTATGACGGACAGCTATGCCAAGAGGATGTATCAGGAACTGAACGGGATCATATAAACAGATAGTTACAGATGTTTGAGAGGGAATAAAATGGCGGAACATAAGCAGAAACTGAATTATCTTGATATAGCGCGCGGCATAGGTATTGTTGTTGTTATACTTGCTCATGTGGATACCGGCGACAATCCTCTGTGTTCGTGGATAGGATCCTTCTGTATGGCTATTTTCTTCTTTGTGTCGGGCGCTCTGCTTAACTATCTTGACAGGTGGAGGAATGAAGGATTCGTACAGATAATCCTTAAAAGGATCAAGGGCGTGCTGTATCCGTACTTCACTTTCAGTATGCTGATAATACTGTATTATACGGTGATGAGAGTTGTATTTAAGGATGGCAGCTTTTCAAATATCATGGAGATAGTGAAGAGCACGTTTACCCTGTCCGGATATGATGCGCTGTGGTTTATGCCCACACTGTTTTTCGCAGAGGTCATATGTGTACTGCTGTTAAGATATTTCGGAAGGCGGAGCGGAAAGGGTGACGGTAAGCCTGAAGAGAACGGCAGTTCCTACAGAAAGGGGCTGATCGGCGAATGGGTCGGTTTTATATTTGTAACGGTATTAAGCCTCGTATGTTACTGCGTGCTCCATTATGGTGTGATTGAGGAATATTCAAACGGATGGTTTACCTTCGTTAAGTTTACCAGAATACTTATGTCGGCCGTTTTTATATATGCCGGGTACTTCTATTTTGAGTATAAGGATAAGCTGTTGGCACTTGATAAAAAGACTGTGGTTACTGCATGTATCATCTGGCTTATCATTGATTTTCCGATCGCGCAGCCCAATCATTTCGTGGATTACGCTTTTGTCAGGATAGTAAGCCTGCCTCTGCAGTATCTTACCGGAATACTGACATCGGCCGCCATTTTGTATCTGGGAGAAGCACTTGATATAAAATGCAGGCCGCTTGAGTTTTTCGGGAAGAATTCTCTTACGATGATGGCCACTCACAATCCTCTGCCCGTACTTTCAACGATATGCGGTCTGTACATGAAATATG